>JAJZLD010000267.1 GCA_021803785.1 Pseudomonadota bacterium
AGAAGTTGCGCACCAGCACTTCGGGGTCGAAGATCCGCATCACGAGTTTCTCGCCGAACGCTGTTGGCAGTGTCGAGAGGCGCAACTCGATCTCGCTGCCCTGTGGCGTTCGCGTTTTCACGCGCCCATCCTGCGGCCTGCGTTTCTCGATCACGTCCATGCGGCCGAGCAGCTTGATGCGACTCGTCATCGCGCTGAGCACCGACATCGGAAGCTGGTAGACCTGATGCAGCACGCCGTCGATGCGAAAGCGGACGAGACCCACCTCGCGCCGCGGCTCGATATGGATGTCCGATGCGCGCTGCTCGAAGGCGTACTGCCACAGCCAGTCGACGATGTGCACGATGTGCTGCTCGTTCGCATCGAACTGGCGGTTCGTGCGGCCGAGCTCGACCAACTGCTCCAGGTTCGCGATGCCCGCCGCGCCGCCCGTCGTGGTGGCGTTCTTGACCGAGCGTGCGAGGTTGTAGAACTCCACCTGATAGCGCTCGATATCCAGCGGGTTGGCGAGCACACAGCGGATCTCCTTGCGCAGGATCGGCTGCAGCTCCTTCTCCCACTCGCGCTGGAGGGGCTCGGCCGTCGCGATCACCACTTCGCGCGCCGTGACCGCCACCGGCAGCACCCGCCGCCGCGTCGCGTACGCATTCGACATCACGCTGGTGATCGCCGAGAAGTCGATCTTGAGCGGATCGATGTGCATGTAGGCGATGCCCAGCGCCCCCGCGAGCCACTCGGTCAGCGATTCCAGGTCGAGCAGTTTGTGCGGCGGCAAGCGTGACTTCCAGTTCATCTCCGCCACCACCACCAGCGGATGCTGCGGCGTATGCCGCCCGCCGCGCTCCGCCAGCAGCAGCGCCGCATCCTCTGCGCCGATGTGGCCGTCCGCTTTGAGCATGCTCAGCACGCGTTTGAGCGTGAGCCGCTCATCCCTCATCGCATGAGCGGGGGTTTGGTTCTTTGCTGGGGAGACGTTGGCCATGTGCAGGGACGATCAGGTGCGGATGTGGACGATTGCCTAGTCTGCCTGATGTTGGCCACCTGTAAGGAGTCTCAATGCGTCGAGATGATTTGCGCACGGCATGTTCGTAGCGTTGGCGTGCCCGAACGGCCCGTTGCGGGTGCGTTCGCTGTTCCGTGGGCGCGAGCGTGCGGGATGTGGTCGGGCAAGGATCGTCTCGATGCCCGACCAGGGAAGGTCACGGCGCGCCGTCCGATGCGAGATGGCGCTGCATGTCGTGGGCGTAGATCGCTTGGGTCATGTAGATGAAGCGGCGCAGTGCATCGGGTCCTTGCGCCGCGGCGGCGTTGAGGCGTCTCGCGGAGACGCCGGGGCTGGCAGCGCTCGTTTGATCTGACGCCGCGCGCAGTGACGCAGCAGCGTCTGCACTCGCCACCAGGGCGATCGCTGCCGTGTCGTGTGTCGCGGCCGGGACGAAGTCATCAGCGCGGAGCGCGCTGGACGCGCTCGCTGCCAGTAGTCCGCTTGCGACAATCAGGGTTCTCTTGAACATGATTTGCTCCTTTGTTGCAGTTGCATGAAAAGCCGCTCGAAGTGCCCGTCGTCCTGCTGCATTCCCGCGGCGCGGGACAACGGGCTGGTGTGTGCGCCGCGGGCCGGGAAGCCCCGGTACTAGTGGAAATGCGTTGGGTCGGATTGCGCAGCCGCCAGCACTGGGGCTGACTGTGTTGTGGGCAGGCCGGCCGCGCTGGGGGCGGAGGCGATCGTCCGGTTAGCGATCTGCGCGGGGTCTGCCTGTTCTGGCGCAAGCTCGGCAATGAAGGCGAGCAGTCCACCACCGAACGCGACGACCAGCGCGCCATGCAGCGCGCTTTCGACCTTCCCCGGCTTCAATACCCAGCAGGGCACGTCGGCGCGGGGGCCCCGCCGTTTGAAGGGAAACTGTTGCATGGCGCTCTCCTTGGAACGTTTCAGGGCCGCCGGCGGCGTAGCGTCGCCAGCGGCGGTTGCTTCAGCGCGGGTTGAACGGGCTGAGTTCGTGGTCGAAGACATTCCCGAAGGCGTCATGGGCTTCCAGCGTGACGTAGGCCCAGTTGGTCAAGTAGCCGGCAGGTGACGTGCCGAGCGTGAAGCTGTGCTGCGTTGGCGCCAGGCCGTACAAGGGGATGTACTCGATCTGCGTTTTCAGCTCGCCGTACGGGTGTTTGATCTCGCGGTTCATCGAGATCCGCGTCACCTTGATCAGCGGGTCGCTTGGCGCGATCCATGAGAGCGGCAGCGTGGCGCCGTCGCGGAACAGCGAGCCACTGCGGTCGTCGCGAATGTTCTTGATCGAAAACTCGCTCGCAGCGTTCGTCTGTATGCGTGGGAAGAGTGCCTCGCGATTAGCCTGGAGTACGGCGAGCGACGGGTCGATCTGCAGTTGGCGACTGTCAGTACCGAGTGAGGCCCCTGCAGCATCGAAATACTCGAAGGTGTAGAGGCTGCCGCGATGCACCTTGCTCCAGTCCAGTGCGCAATCCGGAATGACCGGGCGTGTGTCCTCGGGTATCGCGTTGGCGGGGCGCGCGACTTGTGCGCAGCGGTCGGTGGAGAAGGTGTTCCAGTACCACTGATCGCCCTGCAGGACCCAGAAGCCTCGCGGCACATCGGCTATGGGGCGGATCAGCGTGAGGCCGCTGGCCGGCAGCCCGGGGCCGGTTACGACGGTGCGAACCGCATCGCGCAGACTACCGCGATCGCCAACGTAGAACTGCAAGTAACGGATTACTCGGCTGCTGGGCGAGCCAATGAAGGCGCTGTAATCACGGCCGATCTCGCGCTCGTTGTCGGGGGTGGCCGGGTCGTCGAACTCCTGCCCCATCCAGCCCACCAACCCGAAAAAGTCCACGCCGACGGCGCCCAGCCAGCGCTTCTCAGTCCGGCCGGTCACCGCTTGTTCGTAGTAGGTGTGGGTGGGGTCCCACTCCGGCACGAAACTCGTCACATCGGGCAGTGCCGCTACGGCCGCCTCCGTCAGCGCTGTCGAGGTCAGCCTTGCGCGCAGCGTGACGCTCGACTGCGCGAAGCGCCGGTTGCCCATCATCAGCCAATGCCCGTCGACCTTGCGCAGGCGCTGGCGGAAGGTGGTCTGCGGATGCGGGCTGGTGAAGCGCATTTCGGCTGTCACCACCAGGTCGTCCGGGCCCAGTACATCCACGATGCGCGCCGCGCCGATCGTCATGCCGACGCGGTTCGGCGTGTCGGGGTCGGGGTCAGCGGGGTCGAGCAGCACCCTGTTGAACCATTCGTCCAGCGTCTGGCCGTTGTGGCGGAAGTCGGTGGCGAGGAACATCGGCCCCAATGTTTCAGCCGTGGGCAAGGCGGTGGCGAACGCAGCGGCAAACTGTTGCAGCGCGCCGTCGATTTCGGCCAGAGCTGCACGGCTGGTGGCCAGATCCTGCGCAGCCTTGGCGTCATACGCGAGCGGGCCCGGCGCGGCACCGCACCGCTCCACCGTGATCGCATTGCCGGTGCCCAGCGCCGTGACGACGTGCAGCGGCGTGCCCGCATCGGAGAGCTCCATCGACACGCGTAGCGCATCGAGCATCGCATCGAGCCCCTTGTCACCGACTGCGAACTCGTCGGCGCGCAGGCTCTTGGCGCCGACGCCGAAAGCCGCGGCGACCTGCGCCAGGCTGCCGCGCAGCGCATCGTCAGCGCTCTGCAGGGCGCTGCGGGTCACGCTGCCCGCATGGCTGACGAAGTCGCCGAAGGCTGCTGCCGGGTCTGCGCACAAGACATTGGCGCTCAGCACCTCGGTCAGCGGCGTGAGGTTCACCGTGTTCTTACCAACATCTTCAGCCAGGGCCAGGCCATGCAGTTGAACCGGCACGCCGCCGAGCAGACCCGTCGCCTGCAGCATGAAGGGTGCCGTCAGCCCGGTGACGTTGATGGTGAAGCGGCCATCGGCAGCGACGGCCGCCCGGCGTTCGGCGCCCGTCGCGTCGTGCAGGATCACGCTGCCCTGCGCCAGCGCGTCACCGCCCGCCGCGACACCGGCCACGGTATCGGCCGCGCAGAAGGAGCACGTCGAGTTGGGCGGTGGCGTTACTGGCCCGGATTGATCGGTGGAGGGGCTGCCGCTACCGCCGCCACAGGCAGCCAACAGCACGCCGACGGCACTCGCCGCCGCAAACGATTTGCAGTAGGTCTTCATGGTGAATCTCCCGGTGGTTGCAATCACAGGCAGCGCCAAACCCTGCAGCGGGTGCGGCGTGTTCGTTGGCCTGTGATTCAGTCTGGGAGGAGGGAACCCACGGATGACCCACGGAATCGGCATGTCGCCGGGTTGGCACACGCGGCGTTTGTCGTCTAAACCTAATTTGATCGTGCCGAAGAATGGATCACGGGGGTTCTTGCCCGAGTCCTTCGGTGGGCGCGAGTGTCTTGATATCCGCAAACAGATGGGCTCTCGCCGTCAGAGGCGTGCCGCAGGTTCAGTTGTTGGTGCTTGCAAGCAGGGGAAGAGATGACCGCTCCGAGCATCACGGAAAAAGAACTGAGTGTGCCGCCTGTCGCGGGCCTCGTAGGTCGGCCGCGTGTGCAGCAGCAGCTCGAAGGGCTTCTCGATCGTGATGCGGTCTGGGTGTACGGCCCGCCGGGGGCGGGAAAAAGCTCTGCGGTGGCTCAGACACTGGCGTCGCGTGCGGAGTCCGTTGCCTGGTATCGCATGTCGGAGACTGACCTCGCACCGTCTCTGCTGTGCGGCGGTCCAGTGCGATATCGGG
>JAJZLD010000268.1 GCA_021803785.1 Pseudomonadota bacterium
AGGCGTCGAGCAAGCCGGTGCGGTCACGGGGCGCATTTCCAGCTCAGAGCCCAATCTGCAGAACATTCCGGTGCGTACCGAAGAAGGGCGCCGCATCCGCGCTGCCTTCATCGCCGCGCCGGGCAACGTCATCGTGTCGGCCGATTATTCGCAGATCGAGCTGCGCATCATGGCGCACCTGTCTGACGATGCCGGCTTGCTCGACGCCTTCGCGCAAGGGCTGGATGTTCACCGTGCCACTGCCGCAGAGGTGTTCGGCCTCGTGCCGTCCGAAGTGACCAGCGAACAGCGTCGCTACGCCAAGGCGATCAACTTCGGTCTTATCTACGGCATGAGTGCGCACGGGCTGGCCAAAGCGCTGGATCTCGAGCGCAGCGCCGCGCAGGCCTACATCGACCGCTACTTCGCCCGCTACCCCGGGGTGGCGCGCTACATGGAAGAAACCCGCCGCTTTGCGCGCGACCACGGTTACGTGGAAACCGTGTTCGGCCGCCGTCTGATGCTGCCCGAGATCCGCGCCGCGCAGGTCGGTCGTCGTCAGGGCGCCGAGCGCGCCGCGATCAATGCGCCGATGCAAGGCACGGCAGCCGACATCGTCAAGATCGCGATGCGTCGGGTGTATGACTGGCTGCAGGGCAGCACGCTGCAATCCAAACTCCTGCTGCAGGTACACGACGAACTGGTGCTCGAAGTGCCGCAGGGTGAGCTCGAGACCGTCAAGCCCAAGCTCGCGGAACTGATGAGCGGCGCCGCCGCGCTCAAGGTACCGCTGGTCGTGGAAGTCGGTGCCGGCGCGAACTGGGACGAGGCCCACTAAGGGCTCGCGCTACGAAGCGCACTAGCGCTTCGCGCGATGAGGCAAAGTGGCGCGTCTCCAGTGGGGCGTTCAGCGGTTGATGCCGCCGAGGGCTTCCTGCCGCGTCAGGCGGAACAGCGTGCAGGCCATCGTCGCCGCGAGCAACAGCGAGGTCAGCGGCGAGGCGCCCGGGTTGGCGGCGGCGCCTGACCGCGGAGGGTGCGCGTCAAGCACCTGGATAGGCGATGCTAGACTCGAACCCTTGCGAATCGTGCTCGCGCGATTCCGCCCCACTTCACCGCCTGTGCGCCCGCCCTTCGCAATGCAGGACTTCTTCCACGCCGCCTTCCTCAACTCGATCCCGCCTGCGCTGCGTGAGATTCCCCAGCAAGTCCGCGCCCAAACCGGCATCACGCTACGTGTGCAGGAGATTGACGAAGCGTTTGCGCAACGCCACCCCTCATTCGCCAGCGCAGCAGCGGTGCTCGACATTGATCACCTGCAGCAAGCGATCACGATCCGCGTTGCGCCCGCCGCGCTGAGCCCGCGCGTCGTCGCACACGAACTGATTCACCTGAAGCGAAACGTTCTTGAATCGGTGCCGAAGTTCTTCCCGGTGGCCGCGGCGAGTGCCGCCGAGATCCAGTCGATCTACTTGCTCGAAAACGCGCTCGAACATCTGTTCGTCGTGCCGGAGGAAATCGCCACCTACCCGGAAGCGGAAGCCCTGTGGGCGCACGACTACGCGGCCTGGGTCGAAGGTTCAAAGCACAACGGATTTGCGCTATGCCTGCACTGGTTCTTCCTGCGCCTCGTGCTGCCGGATCAAAAGGCCGTTGCCGAGGCCTGCGCAGCCCACCTCAATGCAATGCAGGACCCGTACCTGATCCGCGTCGCCGAATACCTCATGCGTACCCTTCAGGACCAGCGCCCTGACAAACTCGCGATGCAGCAGACGCTGCTCAAGGCGATCGACCCCGCACTCAGGCGCCACATCGCAATCGGGCGCTTTGCCGTCCGCGATGGCAGGCTCATCACCGAACGACTGGTCGACGGCGCGTGGGAGCCGGCGTAGCGGGCACGAAACGTTCCATTCGGTCGCTCGGTGTCGGTGCATCACAAAGGCGGCTGCCGCACGATCCTGCGACGATATTGAGCATCGCGACGCGCGCGGGGTGCCTGGTCGTGCATTGCATGAACCGTGGGGCGGTCGGCGCCGCGCCGGTGGCTGAACCCCGGCAGTCGGGTGAGCACTGCAGGCAGCATACATGCTCGCCACGAGTGTCCGTCGGCGAGCATATTGTGACGAACGCGGTCGCTCCCGGGTGATTTCAATGGGTGTAATAATCGCGGGCGATTGCGCGAGATTGCCTCGATCGCCTGAACGCTATTGGAGTGCCAAACGTGAGTGCCTGGAGCTGTCCCCACGACGTCGACAACATCTGCCAGCGTGTGCAGGGTGCCGTTTGCGACCCCGGCATGCGGGGGTGCGTGCTGGAAGGGCGGGTGCGCTTTGCGCGTGAGCAGATGAACCTGCCGCGCAAGCCGGTTCGCGCCGCAGCGTCATCCCAATCCGATCAGGCGGCGACTCCCCAGCCGAGGCGCCGCTTGCCTTTCTGACTTGTTGCCGGGGTGGTGCCGACTTCTCGTTGCTGCGAAGCCGGGTAGCCAACCGACCGTTTGTTGGCTTGCGACTGACCGCCTGCAGGGCAGGCCCACACAGGGTGGTGCGCAGCGGGCGGTTGGGCGTGCGGGGTTTCACGCCGCCGATGCGGTGAGCGTCAGCCTTCGTTACGCAACGGGGGCGGTGCCCGTACGTTCGCGCAGTGCGTGTCGTATTCTGTGCGCCCCAGAAACCGAGATGCCCGATATGCAGATTTGGGTTGATGCCGACGCTTGCCCGCGCGTGATACGCGAGATCCTGTTCAGAGCGGCGGCGCGCACCGCGATTCCGGTGACCTTGATCGCGAACCAGATGATCGCGGTACCGCCGTCGCCCTATATCCGCTCGATCCAGGTGCCCAAGGGCTTCGACGTGGCGGATGACGAGATCGCGTTGCGGGTGTCGCCGGGCGATCTCGTGATTACCGCAGACATCCCACTCGCCTCGCAGGTGATCGAGCGGGGCGGCCTGGTGCTGGATCCGCGCGGCGAACGATTGACGAAGGAGAACATCCGCGAGCGCCTGTCGATGCGCGACTTCATGCAAGGGCTGCGCGATTCGGGCGTGGAAACCGGCGGGCCTTCAGGTTTCTCGGCGGCAGATACGCGTGCGTTCGGCGCGGCGCTGGATCGTTTGCTGGCGAAACGTTGAGCGTGCGACGCCGAAGTCTATGAACTTTTGATCGCCTGATTCTGCACGCCGCAGGACACGATCCGATTCTCAATCGGCCGGGTCGCCAATGCGGCGATCAGTCCAGACGTTCTTGTTCCCGCGTCCAGGGCGCGACACGGTCCACTTCACGATCGATCCGGTAGTCGATTCATCCGATTCGATCACCTGCCAGTCTGCCGGCATCTCAAAGCAACGCTGGCGCCGTGAGAGTGAGTCCCTATCCCCCGTGCCGTTACGCAGCCAGCGTTTGAAGTCATTCTTGCTAAGGCAGACAACCGGTTCGGACGCGAAGGGCTTTTCCCCGGAAGCGATCGCACTTCCCGAGAAGGTCGAGACAGAAACGCAGGCAAGCGCAGTCAAGGCGGCGAGTGCGGATCTCATGGCATTTCCACGCGCAGGTAATGTCCGCGGCTTGCCGCGCCCAAACCTTCGGTCCAGAAACCAGCCTTGTTGCGGTCGGCGTTGTCGCCGATGTGGATGTGTTCGCCTTGGGTTTGCGTATGGGGGCCGTGGTGGATGACCTGAAACCCCATCGTTCCCTCTCCGAATATCGCCTTCCGGTTTTGCCGCAGCATTCCGAAGGCGCGCGCATCCGGCATTCCGACAAAGTGGATATCGACTGCGCGGCCGGCGAGGTGGTCGCTGGTGCGGGAACCTCCGCCTGGCACCGAGTTGCGGTCGCCGCTTGTGATCTCAACCGTGACCCCAAGCGAATCTGAAATCTTATCGAGCAAGGCTAGAAGATCCTTGTCGGATACCACGATGGCACTGCCAGCCTTGTACTTGACGTCACTCATGAAGTTCTCCTGTTCGCATCTATTTCAGAACGGTTCCAGAGTATGACAACGAACTAGACGTGTTGCCGTGACGATTTTGCGGTACGCAAGCCAGATGGGGTCACTCAGGCGCGTCTTGCCCTAGTCATCATGAATAGCGCAAACGTGCTACCTCAAAGGGGGCTCTGTTGAAAAACGAGTGGGTTACCTGGGGGCCGAGGCCGGTCGCAAGCGTGTGCTGCAAGGCTTCTCCCCACCCCTATCCCCGCCCCCAGGGGCGGGGCAGTCCTCGCCGCCGGACGGGCTCGGGAGCCAGGCGCAGCAAGGCTTTGCCTGGCCCGAGCCCTCAAGCGTACGGCTGGATTCGGCCGCCTCAAGGGTTCGCATCGCCGGGCTGCGCCCGCCCTTGACCCGTCCAAATCCACCCACACGGAATTCAACAGACGCTGAAAATGATCACCTCCACCTGTGGGTCGTTGGCCAGGGCCGCGACGTTGGTGTAGGGCTCCTTCGCAGTGTGCACCCGCATCAGCATCAAGGGTGCCACCCCGATACCGGCGTCCACGAGCAGCGACTTGATCTTACGGTGCATCACCGCGCAGTCGCTCATCGCCACTTCCTCGAAGCGCAGCAGCGCTGCGTCGTCGGCGTTCTTCGCGATGAAACGCACCGCTTTCATCCTAAATCCGGCAGTTACCCCGCGGCCGGAAGCCCTTGTGGCGGTCTGGGCGGCCCGATGACAGGCGCGATGCGGTCGCTGATGTAGTGCAGCAGGCAGGCCCAGCGGTCGAGGTCCTTGAACTG
>JAJZLD010000269.1 GCA_021803785.1 Pseudomonadota bacterium
TCCGATCAGCTCCGGCCGCCACACATCGCCGAAAATCAGCGGCGGTTTCACGCAACGCGAACCGTAGCTCTGCACCCAGGCATGCTCGGTGAATGCAAAGCCGCACAGCTTGTCGGCGAAGAACTCGACCATGTCGTTGCGCTCGGCTTCGCCGTGGACGAGCACATCGAGCCCCAGCGCCTCCTGCCGCGCAATCGCATCGGCGATCGCCTCCCGCACGCCACCGAGGTAAGCCAGTTCGCCCAGCTCGCGCCGCTTCCAGGCCGCCCGCAGCGCACGGATCGCTGGCGTCTGCGGGAATGAGCCAATCGTCGTGGTCGGCAGCAAGGGCAGCCGGAAGCGTTTGCGCTGCGCCTGCGCGCGTCGGGCGTAAGGGCTCGCGCGCCGGGCCATCTCCGGGCGGATTGCGGCGACACGCTCGCGCACTGCGTTGACCTGAACCCGCGGCGAACGCTGGCGCGATAGGTGCGCCGCACGTGCGACAGCCAGTTCGGCCGCGACCGCGTCAGCACCGTGATCCAGCGCGCGAGCAAGCACGGCGAGCTCGACGAGCTTCTCGTCGGCGAAGGCAAGCCAGTTGCGCAACTCCGCATCGAGCCGCGTTTCCTGCTGCAGCGTGAGTGGCACATGCAGCAGCGAGCAGGACGGCGCCAGCCACAAGCGATCGCCCAAGCTCGCATGCAGCGGCTGCAAGACGGCGAGCGCGGCATCGAGATCGCAACGCCAGACGTTGCGGCCATCGACGATACCGGCGGAAAGCACCCAGTGAGCCGGCAGTCGCGGCAGGAAAGCCTGCACCTGCGCAGGGGCGCGCACGAGGTCGAGGTGCAAGCCGTCGATCGGCAGTTTGAGGATCACGTCGGCATGCGCGCTGACGCCATCGAAGCAAGTGGCGAGCAAGCGCTTGGGCCCCTGCGCGGCAAGCTGCGCATACACCGGCGCGAAGGCCGCCAGCCAGTCAGGCGGCAGTTCGAGAGCGAGGATCGGTTCGTCGATCTGCACCCATTCGACGCCGAGCCCTGCCAGTTCCGCCAGAAGGCTCGCGTAACACTCGGCCAGCTCCGGGGCGCGAGCCAACAGACTATGGCCAGGCGTGGCGCTGCGCGAGAGGTAGAGAAAAGTTAGCGGCCCGATCAACACCGGCTTGGGCACATGGCCGAGGGCCAGCGCTTCGCGCACTGCGGCCAGCAGCACCGATGCGTCGAGCCGGAAGGGCGTATCGGCCTCAATCTCGGGTACGAGATAGTGGTAGTTGGTGTCGAACCACTTGGTCATGTCGAGCGCGGGCTGCGATGGCGTGCCGCGGGCCAGCGCAAACACGGCGTCGAGGCCGTTGCCCAGCTCACCGAAACGGGCCGGCGTGGCGCCGAACATGCGTGCGTGATCCAGCATCGGGTCGTAGAAACTGAAGTCGCCGACGGTGACGCGAGCGAGGCCGGCGTTCTGTTGGCGTTGCCAGTTCGCCGCGCGCAGGCGCTCGCCACAGGCTTCGAGCGCGGCGACATCGGTTTCGCCGCGCCAGCAGGCCTCAAGCGCGAACTTGAGCTCGCGCTGTGCGCCAATGCGCGGATATCCAAGGGTGTGAATCGTTGTCATGCGGAGCCTCCGGGCTGCGTGCCCGCCGGAATCGGTCGGGCGCATCAATGTCGTGTTGGGGCGTGCAGTGTCCGGCGCGGTCGCACATTCATCAATCGCAAGTTTTTTCGATAGACTTGAATCTAATTCATACGGAGGACACCATGCTCGAGCTCCGCCATCTGCGTTCCCTGATTGCGATTGCCGACAGCGGCAAGCTGGCGAGCGCCGCCGAGCGCGTGCATCTGACCCAATCCGCGCTGTCGCATCAGATCCGCAACGTCGAGGCACACTTCGGCATGGCCTTGTTCCAGCGCACACCCGGCGGCTTGCGCTTTACCGCGGCCGGCGAGCGCCTGCTGCGGCTGGCGCGCGAAACCATCGCTGCAGTGGGCGAAGCAGAGCGCGATCTGATGCGCCTGCGAGACGATCAGCGCGGGCAATTGCGCATCGTGCTCGAGTGCCACACCTGCTTCGACTGGCTGATGCCCGTGATGGATGAATTCCGGCGCCGTTGGCCGGAAGTGGAAGTCGATCTGGTGGCGGGTTTCCATGCCGACCCGATGGGCCTGCTCGATGCGGACCAGGCGGATCTGGTGATCGGCGCAGCGCCCACACCGCGACGCGGCCGCGTCACCGCACCGCTGTTCCGCTTCGAGATTCTCGCGGTGCTGCCGAACGACCATCGCCTGCGCAGCAAGCGCCGTTTGAGCGCCGAGGACTTCGTCGGCGAGACCCTGATTACCTACCCGGTGCCGGAAGAGCGCATCGATCTGATCCGCCAGGTCTTGCAGCCGGCCGGCGTACACCTGGAACGCCGCACCACCGAGCTCACGGTGGCGATCATGCAGTTGGTGGCGAGTCGGCGAGGTATCGCCGCGCTACCAAACTGGGGCGTGAAGAACTACGTTGATTACCAGTACGTCACCGCAAAACCGATCGGGCCGAACGGATTGTGGTCGGAGCTGCACGCCACCGCGCTGGCACCGCTGATGCAGCGCCCGTTTGCGCAGGACATGCTCGCGATCATCCGCGACCGCTGCGCCGCAACGCTGGACGGCATCGCATTGATCGACGCGCGCTGAAACGCGCGCCGGCCGGTTTAGGCCGGGCTGCCGCAGAACGCTTCAAGTTCGGCCGCTGTCAGCGGATCCAGATCCATATTCGGCAGTTCGTCGCTGATGCGCGCCGTGAGCTCTTCGCGGCTGCCAAAGAGCACCAGCTCGCCCGGCAACACGCATGCATGCAGCAGTGGGTCACCCACACTGACGACGCGCCAGCGCTTGCCGACGCGCTGCGGCGTCAGCTGGATCAGGTGCCCCTTCGGGTCGTCGATCTCCTTGAAACCGGTAACCCGTTCGCCATCGGTTGCCTGCACGAACAGACCACCCAGTCCGCCAAGGATTGGCTGGGCAATCCCGTGATGTCTTCCAGGCGGTAACAGCACACCACTGACAGGCATCGCTACATCCATGATCGCCTCCTTCCTGCACGGGCACGATCGAGCTACCCAGCAGGTTTTCAGTGTATGCGCTGCAACATTTCAGACCTAGGTGTGCACACCCAAATCCACGTCAAATAATGCACACCAGTGTTGCTGCAATGCAAAAAGGCGGACTGTCTCTCGACAGCCCGCCTCGTGCGGTACAAGCCGGGCGTTTGGCTTAGCGGCCCGCTTCGGCGCGAAGCGCCTCGGCCTTGTCGGTCGCTTCCCAGGTAAATTCCGGCTCGTCGCGGCCGAAATGGCCGTAGGCGGCGGTCTTCTGGTAGATCGGGCGCAGCAGATCCAGCATCTGGATGATGCCTTTCGGGCGCAGGTCGAAATGTTCCTGCACCAGCTTGGCGATCTGCTCGTCCGGGATCACGCCGGTGCCTTCGGTGTAGATCGTCACGTTGATCGGCTTGGCGACCCCGATCGCGTACGACAGCTGGACCTGGCACTGGCGCGCGAGGCCGGCGGCGACGACGTTCTTCGCGACGTAACGCGCAGCATAGGCGGCCGAGCGGTCAACCTTGGTCGGATCCTTGCCCGAGAAAGCGCCACCACCGTGCGGGCACGCGCCACCGTAGGTATCGACGATGATCTTGCGCCCCGTCAGGCCACAATCGCCCTGCGGGCCGCCGATGACGAAACGCCCGGTCGGGTTGACCAGGTACTTGGTGTCCTTCAGCAGCTCGGCCGGGATCACCGCCTTGATGATGTCCTCGATCACTGCCTCGCGGATCATCTCCTGCGTGATGTCCGGCGAGTGCTGGGTGGACAGCACCACGGTGTCGATCGAATGCGGCTTGCCATCGACGTAGCGGAACGTGACCTGGCTCTTCGCATCCGGACGCAGCCAGGGCAGGCGGCCATCCTTGCGCAGCTCAGACTGGCGCTGCACCAGGCGGTGTGCGTAAAAGATCGGCGCCGGCATCAGTTGCGGCGTTTCGTCGCAGGCGTAGCCGAACATCAGGCCCTGGTCGCCGGCACCGGTATTCAGGTGGTCGTCCGACGCGTGATCCACGCCCTGTGCGATGTCCGGGCTCTGCTTGTCGTAGGCGACCAACACCGCACAACCCTTGTAGTCGATGCCGTAATCGGTGTTGTCGTAGCCGATGCGCTTGATCGTGTCACGCGCGACCTGGATGTAGTCGACGTTCGCGTGCGTCGTGATCTCGCCGGCCAGCACCACAAGGCCGGTGTTGCACAGCGTCTCGGCGGCAACGCGCGCGTAGCGGTCCTGCGTGAAGATCGCGTCGAGGATGGCGTCCGAGATCTGGTCGGCCACCTTGTCCGGGTGGCCTTCCGAGACGGACTCGGAAGTGAAGAGAAAGTCTTGGCTCATGGCACGCTCCAAATGAAAAACCCCGTTGCTGCCGTCGCGGCCGGCTCCGGGGTTTCGAGCGGGCGACGCTTTAGCAGAATTTTCGAAGCCTGCGATAGGCCCCGGCCCGCCCTGCAAGTTGTCGGTTTAACTCGGCGGATCGGCTATTATCCCCCGGACCCAAAAGCCCGGTCAAACGCCGGCCGGAGTTTGTGTGCGTCAAGTTGTGCAAAAGGGTTGATCAGGTATTCGGTTGATTCCGGGTTGCCGTGGTCGGCGCGCGGGGCGTAGCCCGGAGCGCCGACCACGGCGGC
>JAJZLD010000270.1 GCA_021803785.1 Pseudomonadota bacterium
GACACCGTCGCCGGAGCTGGCCGGCATGCTGAGCGAAGCCAAGGCCCTTGCGGCACGGGGCGGGCAGCTCTTCGATCCGGCGATCGGCAAATTGATCGGCCTTTGGGGTTTCCATCGCGACCAATACGAGCCCGTGACCCCCGATCCGGAGGCGCTGCGGGCGGCCGTGGCTGCGCACCCCTCGATGGAAGATCTGACGATCGACGGCACCCGTGTCAGCAGCCGCAACCCTGCGGTGCAGCTCGATCTGGGTGGCTATGCGAAGGGCTGGGCTTTGGATCGGGCTGCAGCGATCTTGCGTGACCGGGGCGTCGCCAACGCGCTGATCAATATCGGCGGAAACGTGCTCGCCCTGGGCGCGAAGGGCGAGCAGCCGTGGAAGGTCGGCATCCAGAATCCGCGCGGCGCCGGCGCGATTGCCGCGCTCCCGCTGAAAGACGGCGAAGCGATCGGCACCTCAGGCGATTACCAGCGCTACTTCGAGCGCGACGGCCAGCGCTTCTGCCACCTGATCGATCCGCGTACCGGCAGCCCCGCGACCGAGACACGCAGCCTCACGATCCTGATCACGGCGCGGCCGCGTGCCGGCACATTGTCCGACGCAGCCAGCAAGCCGGCCTTCATTGACGGCGCACACTGGCGCCAACGCATTGCAGCCTACGGCATCGACCAGGGCCTGCGTGTGGATGCCGCAGGCCGCATCCAGGTGACTGAAGCACTCGCGCGGCGCATCGAATGGCTCAACGGCACCAAGCCGGACGAGCTCGTCGAGTAATTGGGGCGACGCAGCACTTTGTCCGGCAGGGTGCTTTAGAATCATGAGTCACCCTCTGCCCTGCAGACCGGAGTCTGGCATGCTCGGAATATTCCTCGTCACCCACGGCACGCTCGGCGAGTCACTGATCCAGTGCGCCTGCCATGTGCTGAACCGGCGTCCGGCGCAGATCGCGCAATTGGGCGTATCGGCAGCAGACGACCCGCTCGACGCGCTGCCAACAGCACGCGCGCTGATGCAGACCGTGGATAGCGGCGATGGCGTGATCGTGCTCACTGACATCTACGGGGCCACGCCGAGCAACATTGCCCTCAAGCTCCTCAAGCCCGGCGTCGTAGAAGGCCTGGCAGGCGCAAACCTGCCGATGCTGCTGCGAATCCTCACCTACCGCGAAAAGAACGACATCCACACCGTGATCACCAAGGCGATTGCGGGGGGTTGTGATGGCGTGCTCCATATGAAAGTGGATCGGGATGCCAAAAACTGAAGTCGAGATCGTCAACAAGCTCGGTTTGCACGCGCGCGCGTCGGCCAAGCTCACGCAGGTCGCGAGCGCGTATGAATCGGAGGTCTGGCTCGAACGCAATGGGCGTCGGGTCAACGCCAAGAGCATCATGGGCGTCATGATGCTGGCGGCCGGCAAGGGGGCGAAGCTGATCATCGAGACCGAGGGTTCGGATGCCGACGCCGCCATGCAGGCACTGGTCACCCTCGTGGCAAACCGGTTCGGCGAGTCCGAGTAATGCCACAGACGGTGGCACGGCCGGAATCGGTCTCCTTTGCGCTGCACGGCCTGCCGGTCTCGCACGGGATCGCGATCGGCTACGCCCACCTGATCTCGCATGCGCTGCTGGAAGTGCATCACTACGTGGTGTCGCCCAAGGCCACCGCGAAGGAACTGGCGCGGCTTGACGATGCCGTCGCCGCGGTCGGCGCCGAACTCGACATGCTCCGCCAGACGCAAAGCGCCGCGGCGTCTGAAGTCGCGGTGTTCGTCGACCTGCAGCGCATGTTGCTGCAAGACCCACTGCTGATCGAGGAAGCCCGCGAGCATATCCGCACCCGCCGCTGCAATGCGGAGTGGGCGCTGGTGCAGCAGATGGAAGTGCTCGTCGAGCAGTTCGACGCAATCGAGGACGCGTACCTGCGCGAGCGCAAGGCCGACGTCGTGCAACTGGTCGAACGCCTCGTCAAGAGCCTGCTGGGCCACCCCGGCTACGTACCGCCGAAACAACGTGATGGCTTCGCGACGATCGTTGTCGCGCATGATCTGTCACCGTCCGACACGATCCATTTCAAGGACGCCAAGATCGCCGGTTTCGTGACCGACATCGGCGGCGCCACCTCGCACACCGCGATCGTCGCGCGCAGCCTGGCGATCCCGGCCGTAGTCGGCCTGCAGCATGTACGCCACACCGTGAATGACGGCGACGTGCTGATCGTGGACGGCACGCGTGGCGTCGTGATCGTGGCGCCGGACGAGCGGGTGCTCGAGGAATACCGCATCCGCCAAGGGCAGCTCGAGCTCGAACGCACCAAACTCAAGCGGATTACCGGCGCCACCGCACGCACGCTCGACGCCGAGCGGGTCTTCATCAAAGGCAACATTGAGCTGCCGCGCGACATGCAAGGCGTGCGTGAGGTCGAAGCCGACGGCGTCGGCCTGTTCCGCACCGAATTCCTCTTCATGGGCCGCGACGAACTGCCCGACGAAGACGAACAGTTCGAAGCGTATCGCAGCGTGCTCAAGGCCCTGCCAGGCAAGCCGGTAACGATCCGCACGCTCGACATCGGTGCCGACAAGGCACTGCGCGGCATGGAGGTGCACGGCGATCAGAACCCCGCGCTGGGCCTGCGCGCAATCCGCTACTGCCTCGCCGAACCGCGCATGTTCCTGACGCAGCTGCGCGCGCTGCTGCGTGCCTCGCAGTTCGGGCAGTTGCAGATCATGCTGCCGATGCTCGCGACGCTGGACGAGATCACGCAAAGCCTTGCGATGATCGAACGCGCGAAGGCCGAACTGCGGGCCGAGAAAGTTAAGTTTGCCGAAACCGTGCCGGTGGGCGGCATGATCGAGGTCCCCGCTGCGGCGCTGTCGGTGGGCCTGTTCGCGCGCAAGCTCGATTTCCTCTCGATCGGCACCAACGACCTGATCCAGTACACGCTGGCAATCGACCGCACCGACGCGGCTGTATCACACCTTTACGACCCATGGCACCCGGCAGTGCTGATGCTGATCCATCGCACGATCCAGGCGGGTAACCGTGCGGGCGTCCCGGTCTCCGTGTGCGGCGAAATGGCCGGCGACGTGGCGAACACCCGCTTGCTGCTGGGCATGGGGCTGCGCGACTTCTCGATGCACCCGACGCAGATCCTCGAGGTCAAGCAAGAGATCCTGCGTGCCCACACCGGCGAGCTGGCGGTGAAAGTCGGCAAGCTGATGAAGCTCGATGAACCGGACAAGATTCGAGAAGCCATCCGACGGCTCTGAACCCGGCTCGCCGCCGCCCGCCTCCATCAGCAGGTCGACATGCTGGTAGCCGGCGGCGACCACGTCGCTGTAAATCCGCTGATTCAGCCTCAGGGGTTTGAGCAGGGCGACCGTCGGCACGCAATCGAAGAACTGTTGTGCCTGGTGCTTGAGCTCCTGTTCGGCTGAGCCGGTCTGGCCCTCAGGTCTGCGGAAAACCGTTGGGGAAGTTGGGCACCGATCCGCGCTGCGGGCTGCCCATGCGCTCGTAGCCGCCGCCCGTCTTCTTGCGCTTGAGCTGTTGCCATTCCCACGAAATCGCGGTGGCGAGGAAGCCCTCTTCGGGGGCGGCTTCCGGCGGCGTGGCGACCGGGCTACGCGGATACTTCACACTGACTTTGTAGTACACGAACTTGCGTGCGGTGTTGATCATCGATTTGAGCGTGCTTTCCACCGCGGCCTGATGCGCCGCGTTGCAGCTGAAGGTGATCGGCGTGAGGTTGGCGATGTTGTCGCCGGGGCCGCCGAGCTTGTTGTTCAGCAGGTGGCCCATGACATAAAGCCGCTTGCCGTTGCGCCGCTGGTTTACCGCTGCCCAGATCGGCGGCACCACTGACGGCGAGCTGCCGGCGCCGTGCTCGGGCGTCAGTGGGTCGGCCGTCATGCTCTTGCCGCCGCGCTGCGCATCGACACCACCGTAGCTGACGCTGGTCGGGATGCCGTCGCCAAGCTCCAGCGCCGGGTCGCTGTCATCCGTCGGCACACCGGCCTGGCGGAACACGCCGCCCAGCGCGTTCAGGTGCTTCTGTACCGTCTTGGCGTGCTTGTCCGCTTCCGCGTCGTCCGTGGCGTTCTTGCCGTCGCGGATCGCCTTGTAGACATCGCGCTTGAGGTCCTTCGCCCGTGACTTGAGGCCGCCGTCGGCGATCCGCCCGATCGCCTCGTCGATCGCCGTCTTCTTGCTCTCAACGTAGATCGCCGGCGCATCCTCGGTGCCTTCGGTCGAGATCGTGTGCGATTCGCCGCTCTTGCTGCGGAAGCCCACGCGGGTCTTCCACCAGTCCGCGATCGCACCGGCCACCGCCTTGATGCCGCGAAGGATCGCATCGATACCCGCCTTGACCTTGTCGATCAGCCACAGGATCGCGTCGTCCACCTTCTTGCGGATCGTGTCGACCAGCTCGCGGATCTTATTGCCGACGCCGCCCAGCCCGACTTGTTCGGCCAGGAAGCCGATCACCACCGGCATTGCGCGGCGCATCAGCCCTTCCACCCGCGCGCCCGCCTTGTCGATCGCGCCACTCGCGATCTCCGACGCCGAATCGAGCGCGCTGATCGCGATGCGGATGATCTGCTGCGCGTAGCGCTTCACTGCCTTGAAGACCTTGTACACCCGACGTGCGATGTCGACGATCTCGGACAAGCTGCGCACCTGGATGCGCCGC
>JAJZLD010000271.1:0-1508 GCA_021803785.1 Pseudomonadota bacterium
CGGATCGAGTTTGAGACACCAGTCGATCGTGTCCAGGAGTTGGGCGGAGTACTGCTGCGACCAACGCTTGCGCGCCGGTTCAAGCTGGTCTTTTTTGATGCGTTCGTCCGATCGCTGCGGCGGTGCACCGGAAAGGCAGGCATACATGCTGGCGCCGACCGAGTAAATATCGCTCCATGGCCCAAGGTGCTCGCGGTCGCGGAACTGTTCTGGCGCGCAGTAGCCGGGCGTGTACATTGGCTTGAGCATCGGCGCGTCATTGAACAGCGTTTGCCGTGCCGCGCCGAAATCGAGCAGCACCGGCGTGCCGTCGTTGCGCAGGTAGATATTCGACGGCTTGATGTCGAGGTGCAGCAGCTTGTTCGCGTGCACTTCGCGCAGGCCGTTGAGCAGCCGGGTGAACACGCCGCGGATGAATCTCTCGCGGATGTCGCCCTTGTTCTTGTTGATGAAGTCCTGCAGCGTGCGGCCGCGTTCGAAGGCCATCACCATGTAGACGGTACTGTTGGCCCGGAAGAAGTTCAACACGCGGACGAGGTTGGGGTGGTTCAGGCTCGCCAGTGCACGGCCTTCCTCGAAAAAGCACTTCATGCCGTAGCGGAACGCGGCCTGGTGCTCGTCCGGTACGCGCGGCTCGATCTCGCCCTCCTTGCGCAGCGCCAGCGAGTTCGGCAGGTATTCCTTGATGACCACCGGCATGTTGTCCGGGTCGGTCGCCAGATAAACGATCGAAAAACCACCGAGGCTGAGCTGCTGCTCAATGCGGTACTGCTCCAGCTGAAAGCCAGATGGCAACGGGCAGTTTGCTTGAGCGGGCATCGGGGCGCACGTATCATTCGGCGAAAGGGCCTTGATTTTCAGCTTTTTGTTCCACCCCTGCAATTCGGCTGCGTGAATTTGTCATTTCGCGGCCGCCACAGCGGAAGCTTCCAATGATTCATTCGATGACCGGTTATGCGGTCTGCGCCCGTGAAAGCGGTCGCGCGCGCCTCAATCTAGAGCTCAAAAGCGTCAATTCGCGTTTCCTCGATTTGAGCTTTCGCATGGCCGAAGAGTTGCGCCAGGCCGAACCCGCCCTGCGCGAGGCGATCACGGCACGGCTGTCGCGCGGCAAGGTCGAGTGCCGGCTCTACTGGCAGGCCAATGCTGCGCTGCCGGCCGAGTTGTCGCTCAACCAGGCCCTGGTCGATCAACTGAGCGCCGCGCAGGCGCAACTGCGGGATCGCTTCTCCGACGCTGCGCCGCTGTCGATCGGCGAGCTGTTGCGCTGGCCGGGCATGCTGGGCGAGACCGGGCCGGACTTCGAGAGCCTGCTGGCGACTGCCGGCGAGTTGGTGAAGCTGGCCCTGGATGACCTAGTGGCATCGAGGGCTCGCGAGGGCGAAAAGCTCGCCGCGATGATCCTCGAGCGGGTGCAGGCGATCCGTGCGCTGGTTGCCAAGGCTGAGCCGATCCTGCCGGCCGCGGTGGCCGAGTATCAGGAAAAGCTCACCAGCACCGGCACCGCC
>JAJZLD010000271.1:1518-4688 GCA_021803785.1 Pseudomonadota bacterium
TTGTACTTGTACTGTCCGCCCGGTTGCGCGACGCCGTCGCAACGCTGGACGAGGATCGCATCCGCCAGGAAGTGAGCCTGTTTGCGCAGCGTGCCGACGTGGTCGAGGAGTTTTCCCGCCTGCGCACGCATTGCGACGAGGTCGAACGGGTGCTCAAGGTTGGCGGTCAGGCCGGCAAGCGGCTCGACTTTCTGATGCAGGAACTCAATCGCGAGGCCAACACCATGGCTTCAAAGGCGGTATCAGGTTCGCTCTCTAGCATTGCGCTGGAAATTAAGCTGCTGATCGAGCAGATGCGCGAACAGGTTCAGAACATCGAGTAAGCGATGCCCGGACAGCTTTATATCGTTTCCGCGCCTTCTGGCGCCGGCAAGACCACCCTGGTACGCGCTCTGCTCGAACGTGATCGCGGTATTCGCCTGTCGATCTCTCACACCACGCGCGCACCGCGCCCAGGCGAAATCAACGGCCAGCACTACCACTTCACCGATCGGGCGAGCTTTGAGGCGATGCGGGCGGTTGGCGGTTTTCTCGAGTGGGCCGAGGTGCATGGCAATCTCTATGGCACGTCGCGCGCCTGGATCGAGCAGCAGATGGCGACCGGCATGGACATTCTGCTCGAAATCGATTGGCAGGGCGCGCGTCAGGTTCGGCTGGCCTTCCCGCAGGCGGTCGGGATCTTCATCCTGCCGCCGTCGATGGACGAACTCGAACGCCGTCTGCGTGGCCGTAACTCTGATGCCGATGAAGTGATCGCGCGCCGCCTCGATGCCGCGCTGGGCGAGATGGCGCATGTGGACGAATTTCATTACTGTATTATCAACAATGACTTAGCCGAGGCTCAGGCGGATCTGGCAGCGGTTGTCCGTGCCTGCCGCGTGCGCCTTAATGTGCAGAAGGCGCGTCATGCCGACGCGTTCTCCTTCCTGCGGGCTGAACACTGAATCGGGGAAGCGCGCATGGAATCTGATGGCATGCATCGCAGTCGACCGGCTACGCAGGGCGAGGCGGGTCGTGTGCATGTACGCCGATGGTGTCGGGGGTGAGCATGGAAGCCGCTGCGCCAAACTTACCGATCCCGACGACGCTTGCCGATGCCGCCGCTGCGCCCCACGGTGGCGAGATTGATCCGCTTGAGGGCGTCGACCTCTCGACCCTGCGACGACGGGTCGCGGAGTACCTGAAGGAAGATGACCGCGAGCGGATTGAGCGTGCCGTGCGATTCTCCGCCGAAGCTCACCTTGGGCAGTTCCGCAGCAGCGGTGAGCCCTATGTCTCGCACCCGGTGGCGGTCGCCGAGATCCTTACCGAATGGCATCTCGACGCACAGGCGCTGATCGCGGCGCTGCTGCACGACGTGATGGAAGACACCGAGATCACCAAGCAGGCGATCGCGGATGCTTTCGGCAAGGTCTCCGCCGAACTGGTTGACGGCGTTTCGAAGCTCGACAAGATTGAAGCGCGCTCCTATGAGGAAGCGCAGGCGGAGAACTTCCGCAAGATGTTCCTCGCGATGGCGCGCGATGTGCGCGTCATTCTGATCAAGCTCGCCGACCGGCTGCACAACATGCGCACGCTCGATGCGGTGCGGCCAGAAAAGCAGCGCCGTGTGGCGCGCGAAACACTTGAGCTTTACGCGCCGATCGCCAACCGCTTGGGGCTCAACAGTCTCTACCGCGAGCTGCAGGAACTGTCGTTCCGCTATCTGTATCCGATGCGCTATCGCGTGTTGTCGAAGGCGGTGCGCGCAGCGCGCGGCAATCGCCGCGAGATCGTCGGCAAGCTGCTCAGCGCGATCCAGGAGCGGCTGCCGACCTGGCAGATCGATGCCGAAGTGCGGGGCCGTGAAAAGCATGTGTATGGCATCTACCGCAAGATGGTTGATAAACACCTGACTTTCTCCCAGGTGCTCGACATCTACGGTTTCCGCATTGTCGTGAAGGACATTCCGACCTGCTACCTCGCGCTCGGCGCATTGCACGAGCTGTACAAGCCGGTGCCGGGCAAGTTCAAGGACTACATCGCGATCCCGAAGGCGAATGGCTATCAGTCGCTGCACACCACGCTGTTTGGCCCTTACGGCACGCCGGTCGAGGTGCAGATCCGCACACGCGAGATGAATCAGGTGGCGGACAGCGGCGTGGCCTCGCACTGGCTCTACAAGGAGTCCGAAGGCGCGCTGTCGGACATTCAGCAGCGCACGCATAACTGGCTGCAGTCGCTGATCGAATTGCAATCCACCTCGGGCGATTCAACCGAATTCCTTGAACACGTGAAGATTGACCTCTTCCCGGGCGAGGTCTTCGTGTTTAGCCCCAAGGGCAAGATTTTCAATCTGCCGCGCGGTGCAACGGTGGTCGACTTCGCTTACGCGGTGCATACCGATATCGGCAACCGCTGCGTGGCTTGCCGCATCAACGGCGATCTGATGCCGCTGCGCACCGAACTGAAGAACGGCGATCAGGTGGAGGTGGTGACCGCGTCGCATGCCAACCCGAACCCGGCGTGGCTGTCGTATGTGCGTTCGGGCAAGGCGCGCGCGCAGATCCGCCATTTCCTCAAGACCGCCCAGCAGGAAGAATCCGTCGCGCTGGGCGAGCGTTTGCTCGCGCAGGCCCTGCGTGCCCATGGGCTGACACCGGCGGCGCTGAACAAGCTGGTCTGGGATCGCTTCCTGCGCGACGCCGGCGCGCGCGAGAAGAACGACATCTACACCGATATCGGGCTCGGTAAGCGTTTGCCGGCGGTGGTGGCGAAGCGGCTTGCGACGGTGGTCGAGTCGGTCGGCGTCGAGGGCGTCGAAGGGCAGCCGATCCGGCCGCGCCCGGCCGGGGCGATCCTGATCCGCGGCAGCGAAGGCATGGCGGTGCAGCTCGCACGCTGCTGCCGGCCGATTCCTGGCGACCCGATCGTAGGGCTGCTGCGCAAGGGCCAGGGCATGGAAGTGCATTTGAACGACTGCCCCAATCTGTCGCGCAACCGCGCTGACCGCGAGCGTTGGGTCGACGTCGAGTGGGAATCCGAAACAGAGCGCCTGTTCGATGTGCAGATCCGTGTGATTACCGAAAACCGCCGTGGCGTACTGGCCAAGATCGCCGCCGCGATTGCCGAGGAGCACTCGAACATTCAGCATGTGAGCATGGACGGCGAGGGTGCGTCGCACCACCAGA
>JAJZLD010000272.1 GCA_021803785.1 Pseudomonadota bacterium
GCCGCCGAAAGCTTGTCCGCCGCGTACCGGCACGGACGCAAAGTCACCGTGTTTGCACCCGAAGCGGGCCAGGCGGCCCGCTTCGACACGCTGCTCTGGACGTTTCAGCCGCTCGCGTTCGTGCCACACGTGATGAGCACGTCACCGCTCGCCGCCGAAACGCCGGTGTTGATCGATACCGATCTGAAAGATCCGCTGCACCTGGATGTGCTGATCAACCTCGGCAACGATATTCCGCCCGCTTTCGAGCGTTTTACGCAGGTCATCGAGATCGTGACACCAGCCCCCGCCGACCGAGGCGCTGCACGCACGCGCTGGGCCTTTTATCGTGAGCGCGGACTTGAACCCGAAGCAAACGACCTATCCGCACGCGAGCGCTCATGACGCCTATCACTCCGAACGATGATCTGGATGCGTCGGACACCCTGCTGGTGAAAGCCGATGCACTGATCCATCGGCATCGCTCCAGTACCCTGCCGCTGGCCGACGATCTGCCAATCTTGACAGATGTGCTCGGCGAGGACCTTCCGGTCCTTGAGGACATCGCGGACGAGATTGCGCTCGACGATGAGGTTGCAGACGCCGCCGCTGCCGCGACGGAATCCGTCACCGAGCCCCCCGCAGACTCCGCCCCGGTGGTCGTCGAGCCCGACCCCGCGATCATTGCAGCAGCCGCCGAAGCCGCCGCCAAAGCAGCGCGGGAAGAAGCCTCGATTCAGGCGCAGGCCGCGCAGATGCGAATGGCGGAACAGTTGATCGAGTTTGACGCGCACATTGCTCAGACCCTCGAGAGCTGGATCAGCAACGAATTGCCTCAGATCGTCGCGGCCGAAGTCGACGGCATGGTTGAACGGCTGCGCATCAAAACGCTGGCACATATGCGGGCAACGCTGGTACCGGATCTATCGCAAAAACTATCCGGATTGCTCGACGCAACGCTGAACACGCCCGAACAAGATTGACCCCCGCCGACGGTCGTCACCCTGCACCGCATCGGCGGCGGGGGTGGCCGTCCATTCGCTATAATCCAAGGTTTTGATTTTCCAGACGAAAATAATGGAACTCGCAAAGAGCTTCGAGCCCGCCGAGATCGAACGGCGCTGGTATGCAAAGTGGGAACAGTCGGGCTACTTCAAGGCCGGTCTGGACAAGTCCAACCCCAACGCCTTCTGCATCCTGCTGCCGCCACCCAATGTCACGGGCACGCTGCATATGGGCCACGGCTTCAACCAGACGGTGATGGATGCGCTCACCCGCTATCACCGCATGCTGGGCTACAACACGCTGTGGCAGCCGGGGACCGACCACGCTGGCATCGCGACGCAAATCGTCGTCGAACGCCAGCTCGATGCACAGGGCGTGTCGCGCCACGAGCTCGGGCGCGAGAAGTTCCTCGAGAAAGTCTGGGAGTGGAAGGAATACTCCGGCAATACCATCACGCAGCAGATGCGCCGCCTCGGCACCTCACCCGACTGGAGCCGCGAGCGCTTCACGATGGACGCGGGCCTCTCGAAGATCGTCACCGAGACCTTCGTGCGCCTCTATCGCGAGGGCCTGATCTACCGCGGCAAGCGCCTGGTGAACTGGGATCCGAAGCTGCACACCGCGGTGTCGGACCTCGAAGTCGTTTCAGAAGAGGAAGACGGCTTCCTGTGGCACCTGCACTACCCACTCACCGACGGCAGCGGGTCGTTGACGGTAGCCACCACACGCCCGGAAACCATGCTCGGCGACACCGCCGTGATGGTGCACCCGGAAGATGAGCGCTACGCCCACCTGATCGGCAAGACGGTCACCCTGCCGCTGGTCGGCCGCGAAGTGCCGATCATTGCCGATGAGTATGTGGACCGCGCATTCGGCACGGGCGTCGTCAAGGTCACGCCGGCGCACGATCAGAACGACTACCAGGTCGGCCTGCGCCACAACCTGCCGATGATCATTGTGCTGACCTTGGAAGGCACGATTCCAGCCGAAGGCACCGTCGTCACCGCAGGGCAGATAAGCGGCACGACGCCGCTGCCGGCGCACCTGGCGGGTTTGGACCGCTTCGAGGCGCGCAAGCAGGTCGTCGCCGACTTCGAGGCGCTGGGCCTGCTGGGTGAAGTCAAACCGCACAAGCTGATGGTGCCACGCGGCGACCGCACCGGCGTCGTCATCGAACCGATGCTTACCGACCAGTGGTTCGTCGCGATGAGCAAGGCCGGGCCGGACGGCAAGAGCATTGCCGCCAAGGCGCTCGAATGCGTGGCCTCGGGCGAGATCAAGTTCGCGCCCGAAAACTGGGTAAACACCTATAACCAATGGCTTAACAACATCCAGGACTGGTGCATATCGCGCCAGTTGTGGTGGGGTCACCAGATCCCGGCCTGGTATGCCGACGACGGCCGCGTCTTCGTTGCACATGACGAAGCGGAAGCCAAGGCCGTCGCTGCGGCGGAGGGCTACACCGGCGCACTGAAGCGCGACGAGGACGTGCTCGACACCTGGTACTCGTCCGCCCTGTGGCCCTTCAGCACCCTAGACTGGACCCCCGAGTGGCCGGCCAAGTCCAACGACGCGCTCGACCTCTACCTGCCCTCGTCGGTGCTGGTCACCGGCTTCGACATCATCTTCTTCTGGGTGGCGCGCATGGTCATGATGACCAAGCACATCACCGGCAAGATCCCATTCAAGACCGTGTATGTGCATGGTCTGGTGCGCGACGCCGAAGGTCAGAAGATGAGCAAGTCCAAGGGCAACGTGCTCGACCCGATCGACCTGATCGACGGTATCAAACTCGACGACCTCGTCGCCAAGCGCACCACCGGGCTGATGAACCCGAAGCAGGCCGCACAGATCGAGAAGAAGACGCGCAAGGAATACCCTAATGGCATCCCCGCATTCGGTACCGACGCGCTGCGCTTCACCTTCGCCAGCCTCGCCACACTGGGCCGCGACATCAAGTTCGATATGCAGCGCTGCGAGGGCTACCGGAATTTCTGCAACAAACTGTGGAACGCCACGCGCTTCGTGCTGATGAACACCGAGGGCAAGGACTGCGGCCTGAACGAGCACGCGCCGAGCGAGTGCGACGGCAGCTACCTCGCATTTTCGGATGCCGACCGCTGGATCGTCTCGCGCCTGCAGCGCGCCGAGGCCGCCGTCGCACAGCACTTCGCCGACTTCCGCCTCGACCTGTTGTCGAGCGAGATCTACACCCTGGTGTGGGACGAGTACTGCGACTGGTACCTCGAACTCGCCAAAGTGCAGATCAACACCGGCAACGAGGCGCAGCAGCGCGCCACACGACGCACCCTGCTGCGCGTGCTGGAGACCATCCTGCGCCTGGCGCACCCGGTGATCCCCTTCATCACCGAAGAGCTATGGCAGACCGTCGCCCCGCTCGCCGGCAAGAAGGACGCCGAGAGCCTGTGCTTGGTCGCCTACCCGCGAGCCAATCTCGAGCGCATCGACGCGAAGGCTGAGGCCCGCATCGAGCAGCTCAAGGCGCTGGTCAGCGCGGTGCGCAGCCTGCGCGGAGAAATGAGTCTGTCGCCCGCACAGAAGGTGCCGTTGATCGTCGCCGGTCCAGTGGCCGACGTCGAAACCTTCGCCCCCTACCTGTCTGCGCTCGGCAAACTGGAGAGTGTGGCGGCAGCGGGCGATGCCCTGCCGCCCTCGCCCGCCCCGGTGCAGATCGTTGGCGATTTCCGCCTGATGCTGAAGATCGAGATCGACATCGCAGCCGAACGCGAGCGAATCACGAAGGAAATCACTCGCATCGAGGGCGAAGTGGTGAAAGCGAACGCCAAACTGGCCAACGAAAGCTTCGTCGCCCGCGCGCCAGCAGCGGTGGTCGAACAGGAGAAAAAACGGCTTGCCGATTTCGGAGCAACGCTTGAGAAACTCAGAGAGCAACTTGGCCGCTTAGGTTGACCTTACGGGCCATGCCCGTTGAGGCGGGCTGATTGCACCAAGCTCTGATGGCCGCGGCGCGTTGTCCGGCGCGCAGGCTGCGGGCAAAGAGCCCGTTCTTGCGCCCGAGCGCGATCGGCCGTATCGCGTTCTCGCCCCGTTTGTTGTCGATCGGCAGTTGCCCGTCGGCGAGATAGCGCGTGGGTGCGCCCCGACGCTTGAGGCTGTGGTCGATCGCCCTGGCGGTCGCAGAACCGTCGCCGACCTTTTGTCGATGCACGGTGAGCCAGGGGTGCAAGGCACACGAGAGCGTGTGCAGTTGATCTTCGGTGAGGGTGTCGAGGGCCGCGCTCGAAGCCCTGGCGCACATCGTGCCCCAGGGCGGGATCGCCTGCTATTAGCCCAAACGGCAATTGCCTTGCGCCTTGCCGCCAGGTTCAAACCGTACGGAACACACCGCCCCCGAACCGATGCCACGGCAGGCCCTCCACCAAGGTCTCGAACGCTTCGCGCGACAACTCTCGGATCGCCATCGCATCCTGCGGCCAGGCAAAGCGCCCCTGATGCAGACGCCGCGCTGCGGGACACGATCGGTTGAATGCGTGCGCAGACGATCAAGCAAACGCGGCGAAGGTCATTGCAGCAAGAAACTGCATTAAACCTAGATCCGGCATTTCAAGCCCTCCGATGGGTTGAAACGCCAGCAGTGGCGCGCAGTTGGGAGTGCTTGGCATACTCACCCAATGGGTGAAGCAAGACGCAAGGCGCTGGCGGCGCGC
>JAJZLD010000273.1 GCA_021803785.1 Pseudomonadota bacterium
AAACCCGTTTGTCATACTATCGCATCGCACCCGTCATCGCGGCGCAGCGCAGTGCCAATCATCGGCTCACTCACCGACCACATCCGCCCCTTTGGGCGGCGTAAAGCGGAATTCAGCGGCATCAAGCGAGGGGTTGGCTTCAAAACTCGAGAACTGGATCAGCGTAGTCTGACCGAAGTTGTCGCGCACTTCCATGCCACGCAGTTGCCCGCCCAAGAAACCGATGCGCACACGATCAAAACCCGCATCCTGTTGTTTTGGCGTGGCTTCCACCCAGGCCATGCCGTCCGACTGACCCGCGTCCTTCAGCACAAAGTTACGCTCAAGCTGGCCGTCGCCCGTCAGCAGGGCCGCGGGGGTTGCACCGAGCGCCTGCGTAACCGGCTTGACCGTGACCTGATTCAGATCCTTGTCCCAAGTCCACAGCTTCTGGCCGTCACCGACGATGATCTGGGCGTAGGGCTGCTCGTACACGAAGCGAAACTTGCCCGGCCGTTGGAACACGAAGGTGCCGGACGCTTTCTGGGTGGTCTTGCCATTGCGGCCGACCACCGTCTGCGAGAAGCGCGACTTTGCAGCCTTTGTCTGGGTCAGGAACTGCTTAAGGTCATCAAGGCCGCCAGCGTTCGACGACCCGGAAAAGGCAAACGCCGCGACCAGCGCGGCGACTTTGAAATAACGCATCCAGTAATCCTCTCATGCACCGCTAACGGCAGGTGCAACTCGCTGCGTGAGCTTAGGCCGCCTACTCTTCGCGCTGCTGGTTGGGGGCAATCACCTCGCGGCCGCCGCTGGGCCCCATCGGCGACACCAGACCAGCCTTCTCCATCTGTTCGATCAGGCGTGCCGCGCGGTTGTAGCCGATGCGCAGATGACGCTGTACCAGCGAAATCGACGGGCGCCGCGTCTTGAGCACCACATCCACAGCTTGGTCATACATCGGGTCGGCTTCGGCGCCCGCCTCACCCCCGCCACCCCCCTCGCCCATCAGGTCACCGCCGCTCTCATCGGCCCCGGTCAGGATGCCTTCGATGTAGTCGGGCTCGCCGGTTTGCTTGAGGTACTCGACGACCTTGTGCACCTCGTCATCTGCCACGTAGGCGCCATGCACGCGGGTCGGGACTCCGGTACCCGGCGCAAGGTAGAGCATATCGCCCATACCCAGCAAGGTCTCGGCGCCCATCTGATCTAGAATCGTGCGTGAGTCGATCTTGCTCGACACCTGGAAGGCAATCCGCGTCGGAATGTTTGCCTTGATCAAGCCAGTAATCACGTCCACCGACGGGCGCTGCGTTGCCAAAATAAGGTGAATCCCCGCCGCACGGGCCTTCTGCGCCAGACGGGCGATCAATTCTTCGATCTTCTTGCCAACCACCATCATCAAGTCGGCCAGTTCGTCGATCACCACCACGATAGCCGGCATCGTAGCCAGCGGCTCCGGGCTTTCCGGCGTGATCGAGAACGGGTTGGTCAGCGGCTTGCCCGCCTTTTGCGCGTCAGTAATCTGTTTGTTAAACCCGGCGAGGTTGCGCACGCCGAGCGCGGCCATCAGTTTGTATCGTCGCTCCATCTCGCCCACGCACCAGTTCAGCGCATGCGCGGCGTGGCGCATATCGGTCACGACTGGCGCGAGCAGATGCGGGATACCCTCGTAAATCGAGAGTTCCAGCATTTTTGGGTCGACCATGATCAGGCGAACCTTGTCGGGCTCGGACTTGTAGAGCAGCGACAGGATCATCGCATTCACGCCGACGGACTTGCCGGAGCCGGTCGTACCCGCCACCAGCAAGTGCGGCATCTTTCCGAGATCCGCCACCACCGGGTTGCCACCGATGTCCTTACCCAAGCCCACGGTCAGCGCCGAATGCATGTTGTGATACGCCGCCGAGCCAAGGATCTCGGACAAGCGAACGGTCTGCCGCTTCGGGTTCGGCAACTCCAGACCCATACAACTCTTGCCGGGAATCGTTTCGACGACGCGAATGCTCATCACCGACAGTGCACGCGCCAAGTCCTTCACCAGATTGACAATCTGGCTACCCTTCACGCCCACTGCGGGCTCGATCTCGTATCGGGTAATGACTGGGCCTGGGTATGCGGCCAAGATCTTCACTTCGACCCCGAAATCCGCCAGTTTCCGCTCGATGAGCCGTGATGTGTATTCAAGCGCCTCGACAGACGGCGGCTCCACATCATTCGATGCTGGATCAAGCAGCGAGAGCGGCGGCAACCCGCCGCTGGCTGCGTCGGCGAAGAGCACCTGCTGGCGCTCCTTCTCCACTCGCTCCGAGCGCGCCACTTCAACCACGGCGGGCTCGATGCGAATCTGCGGCGGAGGAGCCTCTTCACGCTTCTTGCGCTCGCGCTTGACCTTCTCTTCGCGCTTTTCGGCGACCTGCTGGCCAACCTTGCGATCCTGCCAGGCCTGAATTCGCGCACGCAATTCGGCGCCACCGTTCTCGACCCAGTAACCAATGCGCTCAAGCGCATTCATCCATGAGAACCCGAAGAACAGGCTTGTTCCTGCCGCCCAGAGCGCCAGAAGCACCAGCGTGCCGCCAGTAAAACCCAGGTAGTTCGTGACGAGCCGCCCGAGTTCGATGCCTAGCACACCACCCGGCTCGCCCGGCAAGGCCCAAGTATGGGCGTAGAAGCGTACAGCCTCGATGGCTGAGCTTGCCAGCAGCACGACGATGAAGCCGGCAACCACAAAGAAGGTCGAGCGTTTACTGCCCGCAAGCTCCTGCCGCCAGCGGCGCAAACCGGCGACGATGCCCCATACGAGCAAAGCAACCCACCACCAGGCAGAAACGCCAAACACCGAGAGCAGCAGGTCGGAGAACCACGCACCGAATCGACCACCCGGATTCAGCACCCTGTCGACCCTGACGGCATGGGACCAACCCGGGTCGGACTTCTGATATCCGTAAAGGATCAGGGCCAGGTAGAAGCCCAGCGCACCAAACAAGAGCCAGCGCGCCTCGCGCACCAAGCCCGCCATACGCTCAGGCAGGGGTTGGGAGGGGGCGCGCATCGAACCGGAAAACAGCATCTGAAACCGCTACAGGAGTTTTAGGATTGTGCGCAGCGCCAGCCACGACGCCAGAAGACCTTACAGGTCGTCAATGCTGTCGCAGAGCACGATACCGTCGTCGGTTTCCTTGATCAGCCCTTGCACCTGCAGGTCCTTCATCACGCGGCTGACCATCTCACGCGAGGCGCCGATCATCTTTGCGATGTCCTGCTTCGATATCTTGCGCTTCACCACGCGGCCGCTGCCATCCTCGGCTGCCATATCAAGCAGCAAACGCGCAACGCGGCCATAGACATCCATCAGCGCAAGGCTCTCGATCTTACGATCAGCCACGCGCAGACGGCGCGCCAGGTTACGCATCAGATGCAGCGCAACTTCGAAGTTCTCTTGCAGAATGCGGCGGAAGTCGGTCTTGGAAATCGTGACCAGATCGGCCGGCGTAACCGCAACAACAGTCGCCGAACGCGGCTCTTCGTCCACGACGCCCATCTCGCCGAACAGCTCGCCCTGGCCGATCATGGTGAGGATCACTTCACGGCCATCCTCGTCACTGACGAGAACTTTCAGGCTGCCGGTAAGGACAAAGTACACGTAATCGGTTCGGTCGCCCGCGCTCACCACGCTTGCGCCGCGCGGGGCGCGGCGCATGATCGCGCAGCGGGCAATCGGCTGCAGCTTTTCGTCGGACAAACCCTGAAAGATCGGAAACGTCTTCAGGGCGGTGACAGAAACGGGAGTGCTTGTGCTCATGACGTTCTCCGAATCGCGAAGCTTGCGCGTGTAGCGTCTCTGCCGCGCGGGGCACACGGCAGCAGCGTTTAGCCCGCGGATTATGGCACAAGGAATATGCCAACCGGACCACAAGGCCGAGAGCCCCCCGCTCGGCTATAATTTTTCGCTATCGGACAGGGAGACAACGCAATGAGCACGATCACTCGCCACACCAGCCTGATCATCCTCGGCTCGGGCCCGGCAGGCTACACCGCCGCTGTTTATGCCGCGCGCGCCAACCTCAAGCCGGTGCTGATCACCGGCCTCGCCCAAGGCGGACAGCTGATGACCACCACCGAAGTCGATAACTGGCCGGCGGATGCCGACGGCGTAATGGGCCCTGACCTGATGGCGCGCTTCGAGAAGCACGCTGTGCGCTTCAACACCGAAATAATCTTCGATCACATCCACACCGCAAAGCTTGATACGCGGCCGTTTACGCTGATAGGCGATTCCGGCACCTACACCTGCGATGCGCTGATCATCGCCACCGGCGCGACCGCCAAGTATTTAGGCCTGCCGTCAGAAGAGGCCTTCGCAGGCCGCGGCGTTTCCGCCTGCGCGACCTGCGACGGTTTCTTCTATCGCAACCAGGAAGTCGCGGTCGTTGGTGGCGGCAACACCGCCGTTGAGGAGGCGCTGTACCTCGCGAACATTGCCAGTAAGGTGACCCTGGTGCACCGGCGCGACAAGTTCCGCGCCGAAGCAATCATGATCGACAAACTCTACGAGAAGGTGGCCGCAGGCAAGATCGTGCTGGAGACCGACTCGACCCTGGATGAAGTTCTTGGCGACAAAACCGGAGTCACCGGCATTCGAGTAAAGAACGTGAAGACGGGCGAAACGAAGGATATCGCCCTCAGAT
>JAJZLD010000274.1 GCA_021803785.1 Pseudomonadota bacterium
GTTGGCATTGACCCCGTGGCGAAAAGCCACCTGCGCCACCGAGGCGCCAAGCGCTTCGCTGTCTGCAACGACCTGCGCTTTGAACGCCGCGCTATGCACGCGACGGGACCGACTCTGGCTCTCTTGCATGGTATCCACCTGTTTTGTTAGTGGACACCATCCTTCACGCCATCGGACGCCGGCTCAAGATGGGTTTGGCGGACGCTTGCGGCTTGCGCGAGAGCCGCCCGGCGAGCGCGCCCGACAGCATGACCGCGACGATCCCGACCAGCGCGAGCGGGTCCAGCCGCTCGCCCCAGATCGCTGCGCCAAACATCGCGGCGAACACCACCGTGGTGTAAGAAAGCGATGCCGCCACGAGCGTTTTGCCATAGCGGTAGGCGCGCGTCATGGCGAGTTGTGCGAGTGCGCCAAAGCCACCGACACCGAGCAGAATGACGGCGTCGGTGGGCGTCCATGTGCCAGCGTGCGGTTTGAACAGCGCGAACGGCAGGCCGCCTGCGGCGCACACGGCCGAGAACCAGAACACCGTGCGCCATTCCGGCTCACCGGCTTCGCCGAGCTTGCGTACGTTCAGGTATGCCACCGACGACAGCGCGCCGGAGCAGAGCCCGAAGACCGCGCCGTACCAGAGTGCCGGATCGAAGCTGGGCTTGAGCACCATTGCCACGCCGGCCAGGCCGATTGCCAGCGCGCCCCACATGCCGCGCCGCATCGGCTCATGCGCAAGTACCGCGACAAGTGCCGCGAGCCACAGCGGCGAGGTGTAGTTGAGCGTCACGGCAGCCGCCAGCGGTAGTGTCACGATGGCCAGGAAGTACAACACCAGTGCAACGAAGCCGGATACCGAGCGTGCAAGGTGGGTGCGCCACATCGGCGTCATCACCGGGCGCCGCTGCCATGCGATCCAGACACCGATCAGCAGCAGCGATACGAAACCCCGCCAGAACACCAGTTCGGCAGCATTGAAGCGCGTCGCGCCGAGCTTGACGCAGGCCCCCATGCAGGCGAACAGCAGGCTTGCAACGAGCATCCAGAGCGATCCCATCGGCGCCGGGATCCGTTCAGGCGGGGTAGATGGCGCCGAGGACGCGCGGCCCGCGCGCCCCTGTAACCTCAGGCAGATTGCCCGCGCTGCCGGCGAGGCAGCATTGCGCCAGCCATGCGAACGCGAGCGCCTCAAGGTAGTCGGGCGATACGCCCAGTTCCGCTATCGAGGCGACGCGTACGCCCGGTGCGAGCGCAGCCAGCCGCCTCATCAGGGTCACGTTATGCACGCCACCGCCGCACACCAGCAGCGCATCAGGGCGGCCGCATTCGCGCCAGGTGGCATCCAGAATGCTGCGCGCGGTCAGTTCCAGCAAGGTGGCCTGTACGTCGACCGCCATGTGGTGACTTAGTACCAGCGTATCGAGCCAGTCGAGGTTGAACTCCTCGCGCCCACAGCTCTTTGGCGCGGGTCGGGCCAGGAAAGGGTGGGCCAGCAGAGTCTGAAGCAGATCCGGCAGCACCGCGCCCTGGGCGGCCCATGCGCCGCCCGCGTCGTACGCCGTCCCCAGATGCCGCGCGGCCCAACCGTCGAGAAGCATGTTGCCCGGCCCGGTATCGAACCCACGCGTGCTGCGGTCCGGTGCGAGGTCGGTTACGTTCGAAATGCCGCCCACATTGAGCACCACGCGGTGCTCGCGCGCATCGCGCAGGATGCGGTCGTGGAAAGCCGGTACCAGCGGTGCGCCCTGTCCTCCCGCCGCGATATCGCGGTTGCGGAAGTCCGCAACGACCGTGATGCCGCAACGCTCTGCGAGCAAGGCGGGTTGATTCAGTTGCAGGCTGTAGCCAAACGCGGGCTGGTGACGAACCGTCTGGCCATGGCAGCCGATGGCCGCGACATCGTCTGCTGCTAAACCTGCGGCTTGCAGTGCGGCCTGGGTGGCCTCGGCGTAGAGCACTGCGAGGCGCACGGACAGTTCTGACGCACGGCGCAATTCGTCGTGCCCCGCGGCATTCAGCGCCAGCAGCGCGTCGCGCAGGTCTGAGGGGTAGGGGACAAAGGCGGTAGAAACGACGCGTGGACGCGGCGTCGCGAAATCCGCGATCACGGCATCCACGCCATCGAGGCTGGTACCGGACATCAGCCCGGCAAACAGCGTCGTTTGTTTGCTCACTCCGCGCGTGCGACGCGAGAGGTCGGCGCCGCGTCGTTCAGCTGCGCAATGATTGTCGCGCTGCGCTGGCGGAAGCGTGCCAGTTCGCTGCCCGACAACGGCGGTGCATCGGGCAAGATGACCTTGAGCGGATCTTTGTGCTCGCCGGCGACACGGAATTCGTAGTGCAGATGTGGGCCGGTAGAGGAACCCGTATTGCCCACGGCGCCGATCGTGTCGCCCTGGTGGATACGCTGGCCCTGACGCACATCGATGCGCGACAGGTGGCCGTAGGCGGTGGTGATGCCGCCAGCGTGCCGCAACACGATGAAATTGCCGTAGCCGCCCTGGCGGCCGGCGAATTCCACGGTGCCGTCCGCCGTCGAGCGCACGCGGGTACCGATCGGTGCGCCGTAGTCGACGCCCTTGTGTGCGCGCATCGTGCCGTAGATCGGGTGCATCCGCATGCCCATGCCGGAAGTGACACGGGAAAACTCGAGCGGCGAGCGCAGGAAGCCGCGCTTGAGGCTCTTGCCCTCGGCGGTGTAATAGTCGCCGCGACCGCCATTCTCGTTCCACACAGCGGTGTAGCGGTGGCCGTCGTTGACGAACTCCGCCCCGAGAATCCGGCCGGTCTTGACCGGCATGCCACGGTGGTAGAGCACTTCGTAGATCACGCGGAAATGGTCGCCGCGGCGCAAATCGCGATGGAAGTCGATCTCCGAACCGAAAATCTCGGCCAACCCGACTGCGACCGAGTCCGGCAGACCCGCTTCGTCCGTCGCGCCGAACAGCGAGTTGCGGATCTCGGCGGATTTGGCCTGGATGCGAGTATCGAACTCAACCGCGACGTCGCGCACCACGATCGCTCCGTCACGCCGATCAACCAGCAATTGCCGATCGCTTGAACTACCGGGCAGGGCGAGCGTCAGCACGCGGCCACCGGCCGTCATCGACGCATGCACCGTGGCGCCTGGCGTCAGGCGACGCATTGTGTTTTGCGCGAGTGTATGGGTCCGCAGTAGATCGGCGACTTCCGGATCGTCAATATTCAGACGTTGCAGCAGCGAGGCGAGGGTATCGCCGCGCTGGATACGTTCCTCGCGGAAGAAGGCCGCATCGTCAGGAAGAATTTCGGCTTCGGGCGAAACGAGCAGGTTCTCGATGACCGCCTTCTGGTTGATCGTCGTGGCGTCAGGGCCAGGGATGACCGCAACCGCAGCCACCATACCGAACACCGAGGCGCCGGCAATGCCGACTCCCGACCAAAACCAGACAGGACCCTGCTCTTTAAGTCCCTTAAGCCGCGCTAGAATAGAAACTTTTGTGTGGCTCATTTGCAACTAGCCGCGCGGTTAAATGCCAGCGATAGTAGCAAATTTAACGATTCCGGATAGAAGGCATGACAGCGATCACTGAGCAACTCGAACTCATCAAGCGCGGCTCCGACGAACTCCTGATCGAGGCCGAACTGGTCGAGAAACTCAAGACTGGTCGCCCTCTCCGCATCAAGGCGGGTTTTGATCCGACTGCGCCTGACCTGCATCTTGGTCACACAGTGTTACTAAATAAGATGCGGCACTTCCAGGATCTGGGCCATCACGTGATGTTCCTCATCGGGGATTTCACCGCGTTGATCGGTGACCCGACTGGCAAGAACACCACCCGGCCGCCGCTGTCGGCTGAGCAGGTCGTAGCAAACGCCGAGACCTATAAAGAGCAGGTCTTCAAGATCCTCGATCCGGCAAAGACCGAAATCTGCTTCAACGCCTCTTGGTTCAACGAACTGGGGGCCGCCGGAATGCTCAAGCTCGCTGCAACGCACACCGTGGCGCGGATGCTCGAGCGCGACGACTTCGCCAAGCGCTTCGGCAACAACCAACCGATCGCGATCCACGAATTCCTCTACCCGCTATGCCAGGGCTACGACTCGGTCGCAATGAAGGCCGATGTTGAACTGGGCGGTACGGATCAAAAGTTCAACCTGCTGATGGGGCGCGAGTTGCAGAAGCACTACGGCCAGTCGCCGCAGGTTGTGCTGATGATGCCGCTCCTCGAAGGCTTGGACGGTGTTAACAAGATGTCCAAGTCGTTGGGCAACTATGTCGGCATCAATGAGCCGCCGCGCGACATGTTCGGCAAGCTGATGTCGATCTCCGACACACTGATGTGGCGGTACTACGACCTGCTGTCGTTCCGCTCGAACGCTGAGATTGGTGCACTCAAGGCCGAAGTGGCTGCTGGGCGCAATCCGCGTGATGTGAAAGTCGAACTTGCGCAAGAAATCATCACGCGCTTCCACGGCCGCGCCGCCGCGGAGGATGCGTTGGCCGATTTCGAAGCGCGTTTTCAGCGCAATGCAATTCCGGACGATGTTCCTGAGGTCACCGTCGAGGTCGGTGCGGGCATGGCGATCGCCCAGCTTCTTAAACAAGCGGGTCTGACTGCGAGTACCTCAGAAGCTATGCGCATGATCGAACAGGGCAACTGCTCGCCGACGAGGCGCGCTGGATCGCGC
>JAJZLD010000275.1 GCA_021803785.1 Pseudomonadota bacterium
TCCTGCCCTTCGGTCATGAGGCGATCGACCGCCGCGTCGTCACGCGGCGCGAGGATATCGGCACCGGGATCGCGGGGGTGGTCGGCAACGTGCTTTGGTTCATCGTCGCCGGTTGGTGGCTGGCGCTAGGCCACCTGTTTCACGCGCTGCTGTGCTGCATCACGATCATCGGCATCCCGTTCGGGCTGCAGCACCTGAAGCTCGCCGGACTCGCGCTGGCACCGATCGGCAAGAGCGTCGTGCCGCTGGACCGCACGCTCGCACGCTGATCCAATGGCGGATCTGCGATCCACCCGCACGCGGCGCTCGACCCATTGCTGCTTGCGGCCGGCGAAACGATCTGGAAGGCAGGCCCGCTCACCAAGGGCGCCAACCTGTGCCATGGCACGGGGGGCAACGGCTACGCCTTCCTGAAACTCTACCGGCGCAGCGGTGACCTGGTCTGGCTGGAACGTGCGCGCGCGTTTGCGATGCATGGCATCGAACAGGTCGCCGCCGAACGCGAGCACTACGGCCACGGCCGCTACTCGCTGTGGACCGGCGACATCGGCTTCGCGATCTATCTCTGGGATTGCCTGCAAGGCGCAGCGGCATTTCCGACGCTGGATGTGTTCTACCCATAAGCCAGGCGGCAGCGCGCATCTGCGGCTACTGTTACCGTATCGCCCTTAGCACCACCGGCCCACGACGATGACCCAGCAACCCAATTCCGACGAGATCGCCAAGCACATCACTGAGCTTACCGATCTCATCTATGTCGCCAGCAGCAGTAACGAAAGCCTTTCGCTGGAACTGCGCATCGCAGCGATGGGGTTTGCGGCGCGCGAATTGTGTGTCTCGGATCTGGCCGGGCGCGACTGCGACCCGGCCGAGCGAATGAACGCCATCAAGGGGCTTTTCATTGCCGCCTTCGAACATGAATTCGCGGCGACGATTGCAACCGTGGAAACGGAACGCGCGATGCGGCGCATGACCGGCAAGCGGGCCGACTAGTCCGCGCGCCAGCATCCTCCGCAGTCCCGGCGCGCGCAGCGCGCAGGGGCCGACGTGCTACCCAGCGCCGCAGCAGTGTGCCGCGCCAGATCCGTCGCACAATTCTTCGAGGATCGGGCTCTCGGGCCGCTCTTCAGCATGGCAGCGCATGGCGAGCACGGCGATGGCGTCGCGCATGCGCGTGAGATCCGCGATGCGGCGATCGAGCTCCGCCACCTGCGCCTGGGCCAGCGTTTTCACGTGCGCACTGCTGCGATGCTGGTCCTGCCACAGCGACAGCATGTGCCGGATCACCGCCGCCGGCTGCTCGGCACCCGCTGCCAGCGTGTGAGCAGCAGCGCGTTGGTGATGACGCTCACACTCGAGAACGCCATCGCCGCACCAGCGATGACCGGCGACAACATGCCTGCAGCTGCGAGCGGAATACCGACGACGTTGTAGGCAAATGCCCAGAACAGGTTCTGCTGGATCTTGCGCCAGGTGCGCCGCGAGATGTCGAGGGCGTCGGCAATCAGTGCGGGGTCACCGCGCATCAGCGTGATGCCCGCCGCGTGCATGGCCACCTCGGTGCCGGTCGCCATTGCGATGCCGACATCGGCGGCAGCGAGCGCCGGAGCGTCGTTGATGCCGTCGCCCACCATCGCAACCCGCACACCGCCCGCCTTGAGCGCGGCGACACGCGCAGCCTTGTCGCCCGGCAACACGTTGGCGAGCACCTCGTCGATGCCCAGCTCTGCCGCCACCGCTTGCGCGGCACCTGCGTTGTCGCCGGTAATCATCACGCTCTTGACGCCCATCGCCCGCAACTCACGCACTGCAACGATGGCCAGAGGCTTGACGCGGTCGCCGAACGCGAGCAGCCCGCGCAACTGGGGCGCGCCACCTGCCGGTATCGCCATCAGCCACGACACGGTGCGCCCCGCTGCCGCGAGCTCGTCGGCGCGCGCTGCAAACGGGCCGGCATCAAGCCCGAGTTCGTCGCGCAGACGGGTGTTACCCAACAGCAGCGTGACACCGTTTAGAACACCACTTACGCCGCGGCCCGGCAGGGCGCGCAAATCGCTAGCGGCCGGCACCGCAAGCGCGAGCGCCTTGGCCGCATCGAGCACCGCCTGCGCCAGCGGGTGCGCGCTGCCAGCCTGCAGGGCGGCGGCCTCTGCGAGGAGCGCCGAGTCATTGCCCACCGCGGCGATCGCCACCAGCGTCGGGCGGCCTTCGGTGAGCGTGCCGGTCTTGTCGAAGGCGACCACACCAACGCTGTGCGCGATTTCGAGCGCCTCGGCATCCTTGATCAGGATGCCGTGCTTGGCCGCGACACCGGTGCCGGCCATGATCGCAGCCGGCGTGGCGAGGCCCAGTGCGCACGGGCAGGCAATCACCATCACCGCAACTGCGTTGATCACCGCGTTGCTCACATCACCGGTCGCAAGCCACCAGCCCACGAATGTGATGAGCGCGATCACCAGCACCACCGGCACAAATACCGCGCTGACCTTGTCAACCTGGCGCTGGATCGGCGCCTTGGCTGCCTGCGCACTTTCGACAAGACGAATGATGCGGGCCAGCGTGCTCTCGGCCCCCAGCGCGGTGGTGCGCACCACCACCCTGCCCTCGCCGTTGATCGCGCCGCCGATCACCGTTTCGCCCGGTTCGCGCGCCACCGGCAGACTCTCGCCGGTGATCAGCGATTCGTCGAACTGGCTGATACCCTCAAGGATCTCGCCATCCACGGCGACACGCTCGCCCGGCAGCACAACCACCTGGTCGCCGAGGCGCAGTTGCGCCAAGGGCAGCATCTGCTCACGGCCGTCACGCAGCACGCGAGCGGTGTCCGGGCGCAGGGCCTGCAGGGCGCGGATCGCGGCCGCGGTTTGCCGCTTCGCGCGCCCCTCCAGCCACTTGCCCAGCAGCACCAGCGTAATCACCACCGCGGACGCCTCGAAGTAGAGATGCATGCCGCCAGCGAGCCATTGCCACACTGACAAGCCGAACGCGGCCGAGGTGCCAAGCGCAACCAGCAGATCCATGTTGCCGGCACCCACGCGCAACGCATGCCAGCCGGCGCGGTAGAAGCGCGCCCCGAGCCAGAACTGCACCGGCGTTGCGAGAACAAGTTGCAGCCAGCCTGGCAGCATCCAGTGGCGGCCGACAAGTTCGCCCAGCATCGGCACCACGAGCGGCAGCGACAGCAACGCGGCCAGCACCACGCGGATGCCGTCGCGGTCGACGGCAGGGGCCCGCTCGGCCTCGGGGGTCGCGTCCGCTTGCGGCAGCACTGCTTCAAAACCCGCCGTCTCGATCGCCGCGGCAACCGCCTCGACACCAACGCCGGGCAACGCGCGGATGCGCGCAGACTCCGTCGCCAGATTCACCGCCGCATCCAGCACACCCGGCACCCGTTTGAGGCCCTTCTCGACCCGAGCGACGCACGAGGCGCAGGTCATTCCCTTGATACCGAGGTCGAGCTCGGCGAGCGGCACATCAAAGCCGGTCTTTTGCACCGCCTCGCGCAACACTGCGAGGTCGAGCTCGGCCGCACTCGTGACACGGGCGCGTTCGGTGGCCAGATTGACGCTCACCGACTGCACGCCGGGCACGGCCTGCAACGCACGCTCGACGCGCGCAACACAGGAAGCGCAGGTCATACCGCTGATCGGCAGATCAAGCTCCTTCGAAACCGGGGTGGTCGTCGTGTTCATTGCTGTTACGTCCATGGCTGTATCCGGCGCCCGAAGCGTCGGCCTTGCCATCATGGGAAGGTCAAGCGCTATTTTCACCCGAGAGGCGCCATGGAGTGCCGATCTCAAGAGGGCAATTACTGATCGCGAAATTCACGCCGATCGGTGAAGATGTGCCCCCTGCCCAAGCAAGTAAAAGCATGAAAGCCACCACCTTCCGACGCCTGATCAACCTTTGGCCACCGTTCTTCTTTGCCGGCATCCGGGCACAGCGGATCTCAGACGACTTCCGCGAAGCCGACGTCGCACTCAAGCTGCATTGGTACAACCGCAACTACGTCGGCAGCCATTTCGGTGGCAACCTGTTTTCGATGACCGATCCGTGGTTCATGCTGATGCTGCTGCAGATACTCGGCCCCAAGTACCTGGTGTGGGATCGCGCCGCAACGATCGAGTTCGTCACACCGGGGCGCGGCATCGTCACCGCGCGCTTTCGCCTCGACGACGCGCAGATCGCCGATGTGATCGACAAGACAGCCAACGGCGACAAGTACCTGCCCACTTTTCATGTCGACATCCTCGACGCACAAGGGCAGCTCGTGGCCAAGGTCACCAAGACCGTCTACATTCGCCTGAAATCAGCCCATCGCCCCGCGGCAGGCTGATTGATGCGCACCCACTTCATCGGATTCGCGCAAGGTTCAGTGCGTCGTATTTTTTGCAGTCAGTCCGTTGATGCTGCGCCGATGGCCATCAACATGGCCGCCACGGCGCCCTTCGGCAAACCGAAAAAGATCACCAGCCACGCCGCCGCCTGTCAGCCAAAAATGCCGACGCCATGTGCCGGCGCGTCAAGTTTCAAAACTGCCCGCGCTGGCCAGCCGGCGCGTTGGCGCCAGCCTTCTCGGCGAGTTTGTCGAGCGACAGCTCTCCCTTGCGGTCGAACGGCAGGCGACCGTAGTCGCGCGTGAGCACTTCGCCGCGGCATG
>JAJZLD010000276.1 GCA_021803785.1 Pseudomonadota bacterium
GAACTCCTTCGCGGTGAGATCAATCCGCCGTCCAGCGCGCATTACGCGGCGGCGAATCAGATCCAGCTCCAGATCTGCGATCCGCAAGTTCTCGGCCTCGCGGGGCTTCCCTCGCCGCAGCAGCGAGCGTACCCGTGCCAGCAACTCTGCGAATGCGAATGGCTTCACCAGGTAGTCGTCCGCACCTGACTCAAGGCCGCGTACGCGGTCTTCCACTTTGTCGCGTGCAGTGAGACACAGGACCGGGGTTTGTTTTCCCGCACGGCGCAGCGTCTGCAGAATCTGCCAGCCGTCCAGACTCGGCAACATGACGTCGAGAATGATGAGATCGTAGTCTTCGGTGAGACCTTGGTGCAGGCCGTCCATGCCATCGCGAACCAGGTCGGCGACAAAGCCCGCTTCGCTCAGGCCTTGTTTGAGGTAGTCGCCCGTCTTCGCTTCATCTTCAACAATGAGGATCTTCATACCGCCGCTCCACGTAGAACGTGCGGCATTCTCACCCATCAGTGCCCACGGTTAACGGGATTACAAAGATGTAATCGGGGCGTTAGCTGGCTGTCGGCATTGGTGATCGCGAGCGGGCTGCTCGCGCGCCACGTGTTTTGACTCAAATCAATCGGTACCGGGCACTTCATCAAGATTACAAAGATGTAATCCGTGCGTCAGCTGGCCGTTCCCTTTGGCCGGTCATAGTTGCGTCCAACTGCCGCAACGGTTGCTGGCGAAGGCTCGATCAACCGCAGGCGCGCACAACACCTGATGTGCATCACGAGGAGATTTCGACATGCGATTTGCCTTGCTTTTGTCCGCTGCCCTGTTGTCTCAAGGTGCGCTTGCTGCGATGCCTGAGGTCGAAGTCTTCAAGAGTCCGTATTGCGGATGCTGCTCGAAGTGGACCGAGCACCTGCGTGCATCGGGCTTCGCCGTCAAGGAGACGCTTACCGAGAATGTGCCGGCTGCACGCAAGCGCTTGGGCATGCCGGACCGTTTTGGATCCTGCCACACGGCGAAGGTGGGGCGTTACGTGATCGAGGGCCATGTACCGGCTGCCGACATCAAGACGCTGCTGCGCAAGAACCCCAAGGCGATTGGATTGGCGGCGCCGGGAATGCCGCAAGCCTCGCCCGGCATGGACATGCCGAACGCGAAACCCTTTGACGTGCTACTGATCGACGCCAACGGACGTGAATCCGTGTTTTCCACCTTCACCCCCAAAAACGGAGTTTGACCCATGAACAAGCTGCTCCCCCTAATGCTGACCGTGCTTCTCGGAGTGTCGCCGCTGGCCGTACAGGCTGCCGACGACCACGCCGATCATATGAAGGCCGGCTCGTCGATGGCCATGCAGGAGATGAGCGAAGGCGTCGTCAAGAAGGTTGATGCGCAGGCCGGCAAGATCACCATTCAGCACGGCCCGCTAAAGAACCTCGACATGCCCGCCATGACGATGGTCTTCAAGGTCAAGGACGCCGCAATGCTCGGTTCGGTTAAGGCCGGTGACAACGTTCGCTTCGTCGCGGAGAGTCTGCCCGGTGGGCTGACCGTGACCTCTATCGAGAAGAAGTGAGCGTTGCCGATCCTGAGGGGCGCGATGTTTGCGAGAACGCAGATGTGGCGGGTGCCTCAGTGGCGGGGAAATCCAGCCGACGGCATGCTCCAGAACCGTCGTCGGTTGCTTCCCTTGACCGATCGTGACGCGGGTTTGCTGGCGCCGATGGGGCACGTGGCTTGAATCGCCGAGTGTTCCCAGGGTGCAAGCCGCTGCTTTGACTAATCGGGCAAATATCCATGAGAAGAATGCCGAAACGAACCTCTTTGTGTCTTTTCCTGGCGCTTGCCTTTGGTAGCGCGCTGCCAGCAACCAACTACGCCGCGGGAACGGTCGAACAGAGCACGCCTGTGATCGGTCGCAACGTGGGCGAACTTCTGGAGTTTGCCAAAGCTCGCAGTCCTTCCTGGCGCGCGGCGCAGGCCGAAGCGCAGGCTGCCGCCGAACGCGTACAGCCGGCCGGCGCTTTGCCTGACCCGATGTTCAAGGTCGAGCTCATGGACATCACCAACATGGGCGAGACGGGTGTTCAGCTGTCCCCGGCCAAGGTGGGCAGCACGCAATACACGCTGAGCCAGCAGATCCCCTTTTGGGGCAAACGCGATCTGCGCCGCGGTCAGGCTGAAGCGGAAGCGCGTGCCGCGACGCGTACCGCGGATGGCATGTGGCTTGAGCTCGCGACCGAAGTTAAACGAACCTATGCGCAGTACTGGCTCACGGATCAGAACCTGCGCCTGACAGGCGAAATTCAAGCGTTGCTGGGCAAGATGGAGCGGGTTGCCCGAACGCGCTATGCGTCGGGGCTCGCAGCGCAGCAGGACGTCATCCGTGCGCAGGTCGAGCTGACGATGGTCCGACAGGAACTCGTGAGCCTTGAGAGCGAGCAGCAGGGCATGAAGGCGATGCTCAATGGCTTGATCGGGCGTGATGCGATGGCGCCACTCGCTCAGCCAGACTTGCGGGCCGCACCGCCTGCGGAACGCACGCAGCTGACGGCGCTCTTTGATCGTCTGGCCGCACAGAACCCGGCGCTTGCCGCCGAACGCGAGCGCGTGAATGCGGCCGAACAGGGGCGTGCACTCGCTGCGAAGAACTGGTACCCCGACCTGAATTTCGGCGTCACGCCGGTGCAGCGCGGCAACCAAGTCAACGAGTGGCAATTGATGTTCGAATTCAACATCCCGCTGCAGTTTGAATCGCGCCGCAGCCAGGAGCGCGAGGCCGATCGCATGCTCCAAGCTGCGCGCAGCCGCGTCGAAGCGGCCAACAGCAAGTTGGCGGGCGAGCTTGGCGGGGCCGTCGCGGCGCTCAATGCCGCGCGGCGCACCGAACACCTCATTGGTGACACGCTGCTTGCACAGAGTGAAGCGACCTTCGAAGCCGCTCTGGCGGGTTATGAGACCGGGCGGGTGGACTTCGCCACGCTGCTCGATGCGCAGCGTGCGATCCGCAAAGCGAAACAAGACCTCTACAAGGCACAGGCTGAGCAGCAGCTCCGCTTGGCCGACATCGAACGGATTGTGGGAGACGAACTTTGAAAGCGACGCATGCATATGGGCTGACCTTCGCAGCGGCAGCCTTCGCCCTCGCGGGTGGGTATTGGCTAGGCGCCAAGGCGCCCCAGCACGGAGAACACGGCGCTTCGCCTGCGGCGCAGGGCGCGAGCAAGAAGATTCTCTACTACCGCAATCCGATGGGCCTGCCCGACACCTCGCCGGTGCCAAAGAAAGACCCGATGGGGATGGACTACATCCCGGTGTTCGAGGGCGGTGAGGATGCCGACGCCGGTTCGCCGAACGCGCTCAAGATCAGCGTGGAGAAGGTGCAGAAATTGGGTGTGCGCTCAGAACCCGCGCAGATGCGAGTGCTCGCAAAGACGGTGCGGGCACTCGGGCGCGTTGAAGTCGATGAACGGCGCTTGGTTGCGGTGGCGCCCAAGTTCGAGGGCTGGATCGACAAGCTGCATGTGAATACCACCGGTCAGGTGGTGTCGCGGGGCCAGGCGCTCTTCGAGGTCTACAGCCCTGAACTGGTGTCGGCGCAGCGCGAGTATGCGATTGCGGCGGGGGGCGCAGCGCGATTGCAAAGCGGAGACACTGACGCACACGGTTCCATGACTGAGCTGGCCAACGCGGCGCTCGCGCGCTTGCGCAACTGGGATATCTCTGACGCACAGCTTAAGGAATTGGCATCGGGTGCGAACTCGGCGCGGCGCACCCTGACCTTCCGCTCCCCTGCGAACGGTGTGGTGATGGAGAAGAAAGCCGTGCAGGGCATGCGCTTCGAACCGGGGGAGAGCCTGTACCAGATTGCCGACCTCTCGTCCGTCTGGGTGATTGCAGACGTCTATGAGCAGGATGTTGGCCGCGTGAGCGTCGGCCAAAGCGTCAAAGTGTCGGCAACGGCCTATCCGGGAAAATCCTTCGAGGGCACGGTGAGCTATGTATACCCCACGCTCAATGCCGACACGCGCACCGTGCCGGTACGGATCGAGCTTGCGAACCCGAAGGGACTGTTGAAGCCGGGTCTATTTGCCGCAGCGGAGCTGCAGAGTGGGCAAGCGACCAAGGTGCTGACGGTGCCCAGCTCGGCCATCATCGATAGCGGGACACGGCAGGTCGCGCTGGTGCAACTGGGAGAAGGGCGTTTCGAGCCACGCACGGTCAAGCTCGGCGCGAAGGCTGACACCTTCGTTGAGATCACGGAAGGTATCAAGGAAGGCGAGTCCGTGGTTGTCGCGGCGAACTTCCTCATCGATGCCGAGAGCAATCTCAAAGCGGCCGTGGGTGGTTTCGGTCATGCGGCCCACGGTGGCACCGTCAAGCAACCCGATGCACCCCAGGCGAAGGCAGGTGCCGTTGTTGGCCACGCGGGTGAAGGTACCCTGGATGCGGTCGCAGCCGACAAGTCGACGATCACGCTGTCGCACGGCCCGATTGCGAGTCTGAAATGGCCAGCGATGACGATGGACTTCGGACTGGCCAATCCGGCATTGCTGAAGGGCTTGGCGCCCGGCGCGAAAGTGAAGTTCGAAATGGTCGAACGCAAGCCCGGCGAGTGGGTCATTACTTCGCTCAGTGCGATTGCTCTGGCGCAGTT
>JAJZLD010000277.1 GCA_021803785.1 Pseudomonadota bacterium
GCGCATCATGTGGGTAGCTCCATGGTTGGGGTGATCGCCGCCACACAGCGACACGCGATCAGGCTTGCAAAGCACTCGCGTAGGTCGAATGTGGGCGTTGTCTGGGTTGCACCGGCGATCGCTTCCGCCAGGCATTCACCTGCGAGGAGGCGTTCGACCAGTGCACCTGCCGGCTCACTGATGACGTGTAACGCGACCCGATCATCCGGCCGCAGGACGAGCACCGATTCGGGGTTACTCACATCAACGCCTTGCATGGGATGTGCCCCCTGATGCGACAGCCAAATGCTGCCGATGGCCCAGTGCGAACGAACAAGGGAAGCCGACGGCAGCAGCCTGAAACGAAGGCTGGGCAGCAACTTTGGTTGCGAGAGCCAACGGGCGAAGTCGGCGGCAGTGAGTGGGCTTGCATCGGCACCGTGCCAAGCTTGGACGCGCTGGTATTCCAGTCGTGCCACATCCGCCAGATACGGGTAATCGACCAGTTCCGCGAGCCCCGCGAGGAATGCTGGCAGCGCGTTGCCGTATTCGAACAGGGCAGGGGATTGCGGCGGGCTTATCTGGATGAAGTCGCGCGCGATGGCGCGGAAGCAGTCAGTACCAAGCAGTTGGCTGGTTACGGGAAAGCTGTCTTCCAGTGCACCAATCAGGCCCAGTACGCGATTGTTGCGATGTACTGCCATGCGCCGCGATAGCGATAGTTGCCCAGCATCGCGAAGAGCAGACGTAGAGCAATCACCAACGTCGTGCAACGCGCCGGCGAAGCTTTCCAGCGCGCTCATGCTGCGTCCGATCTGCAGCGGCCAGCGTTGGCAAGCGTGAGGTCGACGTGCCGGGCTTCCTGCAGCAAGCGGTCGAAACCGGGTAATGCGTTGTCCCACTCGATCAAGGTCGGTCGCGGGCCAATCCGTTCGAGCACCTTCCGATAGAGCGCCCAGACGCGATCACCTACAGGACCATTGTGGGCGTCAATCAGCAAAGCGACGCCGGTGTCGTCAATTTCTGTGGCAAAGCCCGCCAGGTGAATTTCGCCGACCACATGGAGTGGCAGAGCCAGGATGTCAGCCCACGGATCGCGTCCGTGGTTACTGGCCGAGACGAACGCGTTGCTCACATCTAGCAAGAGGCCGCATCCGGAACGCGCCACAAGCGCGCTGATGAACGCGCCCTCGCTCATCGTGCTGGATTCGAATTCGACGTAGGTGGCGGGGTTCTCGATCAGAATCTGCCGACCCAGTCGAGTCTGCACCTGATCGATGTGGCGGCACACCCGCGCCAGCGTTGTTTCGTCGTATGGCAAGGGTAGCAAGTCGTTCAGGAACTCGCCTGCGTGGCTGGACCACGCGAGATGCTCGGAGAAGGCGGCCGGCTGGTATCGCGCGACGAGCGTGGCAACGCGCTCAAGGTGCGCTGCATCCAATGTTGCACCGCCAATCGAGAGGCCAACGCCGTGAATCGACAGGGCGTGGTTGGCGCTGATCCATTCGAGCATCCGGTGCGCGGGCCCACCGGCGCCGAGATGGTTCTCGGCGTGCACTTCAAAGAACGTGCAGCGGCCGCAATCTTCGCGCGCATCCTGCAGGTGTTGCGGCTTGAGCCCCAAACCAGCGCCGATGGGCAAGCCAGCGGCGCGTCGGCCGCGTGCGTCGACAAGCGGCATCATTGCGAGTCACGCCTTTTTGGCTTTGAACGCCTTGAGTTGCCCGAAGCCGGTGGGTGATGTGGGCGAAGGTGTCTTTTCACACGTACCTTTGGGCACGTACCGCCATGCGTCAGCTTGAAAATCGACCCTCGACGTACCGGCGCAGGTTGTGCCGGCGCCAGCGGCGCAATCGTTCTTGCCTTTTAGCGCGACGCCGAAGCACTTTTCCTTTTCATTTGCTTCTGCGGCGAACGCTGTCTGTGAGATGGCCGCGCCGAGCGCTGCGGCAATGCAAAGGGCTGAAAACGGGGCAAGTGCGTGATTGCGCGACATGTGTGACTCCTGGACGATAGGTGAGGAGCACCCGCGTGTGCCGGCTGCTCGTATTGCAGTGGATCGGCGCAGTCCGCACTTCCTTACATGCCCGGAATCAATTTGGGCGCAGCTTAATTTCGAGCGAACCGCTTGTGATGCTCCACATCATCCGGGCCATCGCACGCGGCAAGCCTAGCGCGGGGGAGGCAACCGAAAGTTTCGGACGACACGCTCGCCTGCGCCACCAACCTTGCGACCCAGCATGCTTTGATTGACGCGTTTGCCAAGCGGATGTCCTCAACGCGGCACCCGTTTGGGGGACCGATACCCGCCGGGCAGGCACGATCTGTCTGCCTGGCTGGCGCCGCCGCGCGTCAGTGTGAGCCTTGCATCAACTGCCGCCCCAGCCCGCTCCTCCGGCGTGTTGGCTGGGCGCAGGCGGCGATGAAAACTTCGCCATTTCCGGAGATTTCGACGGCCGATGCGGCCCGCGTGACGGCGGTGTAGGCCAGCTCGCGCGTCATCACGGCTGCGGCGCTGGCCGGCAGCAGCAGATGCACGCGCTCGAACTCCGACCCCTGCGATTTGTGCACCGTCATCGCGAACGCATCGGTATGTTCCGGCAGGCGGCTGGGCGTCAGCCGCCGCCAGGTGCCATCGCTATCGGGGAAGGCGACGGCCAACTCGCCGTCCGGCCCCGGCACACAGAGGCCGATGTCGCCATTGAACACCCGCAGCGCATAGTCGTTGCGCAGGATCATCACCGCACGGCCTCGGTACCATGGGCTGCTGCTGGCCGGCGTGGTCAGCCGGCGCACGCGCTGTGCAACGAAGTCGTTGATCGCCATCACGCCGCGCGGCCCCGCCTGCACCGCGCACAGCACGCGGAAGCGATCGAGCGCGCGCATCAACACGGCCGGGTCATGACCAGTCGTCTCGTCAAGCAGCGCCTCGAAGTAGGGCGCATAGCCCGCAAGCACGGCCGCCAGGCTCGCCGCGTTGGGCGCGTCGCCTGTGTCATCGATCCAGCGCACGCACTGGTCGGTGCCTGCCTGCATCCAGGCCAGAGCCTCCGCCCCGCGGCCGGCGTTGATGTCTGATGCGAGCCGGCCAATGCCGGAGTCTGCGCGGAAGCGGCGGCTTTCGGTCAGCCACACCACTGAGTCCGGCAGCGGTGCAACGCCGCTGGCGATGTCGTGAAGGGTGTCGGGCTCACCGCCGACAAGTGTCGCGAGTTCGGCCGCGCGCCGATCACTGAAGCGCTGCCCGGCAGAGAGCTCGGCAAACACCGCGCCGGCCTCCACCGCTGCAAGCTGATCCTTGTCGCCGAGCAGAATCAGCCGTGCGCCGGTGGGCATCGCTTCGACCAGCCGCGTCGCCAGCGCCAGATCCAGCATCGAGGCTTCGTCCACTACCAATGCATCGATCGGCAGCGGGTTGTCGCGATGGTGGCGGAAGCGCCCGGCCTCGCTGGTGACACCGAGCAGCCGGTGGATCGTCCACGCCTCGGTCGGCAAGCGTTCGCGGATCGCTGCCGGCAGGTCCGCAGTGCGGCGGCGCAGGGTGTCCATCATCCGCGCGGCGGCCTTGCCGGTGGGCGCCGCGAGCGCGACCCGTGTGTCCGGCTGCAGCGTCAAGAGTACCGCCAGCAGGCCGACCACGGTGTGCGTCTTCCCTGTGCCAGGCCCGCCGGAAATCACCGTCAGCCCGCCTTGCAGCGCAAGTGCCGCGGCCAGCTTCTGCCGGTCGAGCGCGCTGCGTTGTACGTCGGCGGGGAAGAGCTGGTCGAGCTGGGCACGCAGGCGCGCGATGTCGGCATCGGCCAGGGCAAACGGCTGCGCCAGTGCATGCAAGGCGGTTGCGAGGCGGCGTTCATAGTCGTGGTAACGCCACAGGTACAGGCGGCCGTTGCCATCGGCGAACAGGGGCGCCGGTTCGGCGGAGGCCTCGTCGGCCACCACGCCGGTCGCCATCAGCGCGGCGTGCAGATCATCCGGTGGCATCGCCTGCCACGGCGGCGGCAGCGCTTCCACATGGGCGCAGACATGGCCGTCGGCGGTGGCGGCCGACACCAGCCGCGCGGCGGCTTCGGCGAGGGCGACGGCGGACTCGCTGGCGCCGGCGCGTTGCGCCCAGCGGGTGATGTGGTGGGCGAAGCCGTCAGGCAGGGGGGAATTGGGCATCATTGGATCCCGCTTTCGAGATGCATTCGGTTCGACCTTGCTTCGGATGCGGGCAGACTGAACCGGTGCCTTGGTGCGGCAGAAAGCGGTCTGCGGCTCGCAAGCAATTTGGATAAGTGGTCGTTGGCCGTTCTAGAAATCATCGCGCTACGACCCCGCCATCACCACCACCCACAATCAAAGCATCCAGCGCTTCAACATCAGCGCGACTCGGCCGCCTGAAATACACCCCAGCCTGAGCGCCGTCCTCAGCCAACCACCCCGGTCGCACGCCGCGAACAAACAAATACAGCGCCCCACCGATGTGACTGTCATAGTCATAGTGCGGCAGCCGCAATTTCAAGTGGCGATGCAGCGCGACGAGGTAGAGCAGGTATTGCAGGTGGTAGCCGTGCGAGGCCATCGCGTCGGCGAGCGCTTCGCTGCGGTAGTCGTCGGCGTTAAAGCCGAGCATGTTGGACTTCCAGTCCAGTACCCAATAACGGCCTTCGTGCTCAAACACCAGGT
>JAJZLD010000278.1 GCA_021803785.1 Pseudomonadota bacterium
GTGGCATCGCTCGAGAGCATTGACGAAGATCTGTACGCCGCAATCGACGCCATGACGGACAAACTGGACAGACAGGTTCTCAAGCACAAGGAAAAGTCCTACGATCACGGCCATGAGGCGCACAAGCGCCAATCTGAAGAATCGTAATCACGGTCGCTCGAGTGAATCCCGGCGCGTAAGCTTGCGGAAAGCCCCCGCGCCGAACATGAGCTGACCCCGGATCTGCGCGCCTTCGGGCGCGCAGTGCATTTCTGAACCCCAAACATGAATCTCATCGCCCCGCTGCTGCCGCCGTCCAATGTGCTCGTCGATCTTGAAGCGAGCAGTAAGAAGCGCGTCTTCGAACAGGCCGGCCTGCTCTTCGAAAACCACCAAGGACTCGCGCGCAGCGCCGTCTACGACGCGCTTTTCACGCGTGAAAAGCTCGGCTCCACCGGCCTTGGACAAGGCATTGCGATTCCGCACGGCCGCATCAAAGGCCTACGCGACGCCGTCGGCGCCTTCATACGCCTTGCCCAGCCGATACCATTCGAGGCCCCGGACGGCAAGCCGGTCAATCTGATGTTCGTGCTGCTGGTGCCGGAAAGCGCCACCGAGCACCACCTGCGACTGCTATCGGAGCTCGCACAGATGTTCTCCGACCGCAGCTTTCGGGATGCATTGGCGCAGGCCAGTGATGCGTCCGAGGCCCACACCCTGTTCGTGAACTGGAACCCGAATGCGGCGAACTAGCGTCGCCCGGATCTACGAGGACAACCGCGAGCGGCTCGGCCTGAGCCATCTCGCCGGCCCGCTCAATGTAGAGGTCCAGGTTCCGAACGAGAAAGTGTGGCCAGCCGAGCTGGTGGGACACCTCAACATCATCCACCCGAACCGCATTCAAGTCATGGGCGAGGCGGAGCTGGGCTGGATTCGCCGGCAGTCTCGCGACAAGGTTCAGCATCAGCTGGAAAGTATCCTGTTGGCCCACCCGCCGGCGATGATCGTGGCAGACGGATGTGAAGTACCGCCGCTGATCCAGAGTGCATTCGAAAGCGCAAATGTCGCAATATTCACGACCTCGGCCGAGTCGGCCCGCGTGATCGATTCGCTGCGCACCTATCTTGCGCGCAACCTTGCCGAAAAGACCTCGCTGCACGGCGTGTTCATGGATGTGCTCGGGCTCGGCGTGCTGATTACCGGCGATTCTGGTGCCGGCAAGTCCGAGCTTGCGCTCGAACTGATCTCGCGCGGTCACGGTCTCGTCGCGGATGACGTGGTCGAAGTGTCGCGCATCGCGCCCGGCGTGCTGGAAGGGCGCTGCCCGCCTATGTTAAAGGACTTCCTGGAAGTCCGTGGCCTCGGCATCCTGAACATCCGCACGATCTTCGGCGAGACCGCCTGCCGCCGGAAGATGAAGCTCAAGCTTGTCGTACATCTGCATCGCCAGATCCGCGGCGAGAGCGCACAGATGTCACGCCTGCCGCTGGAAGACGACATGCAGGACATCGTTGGTGTGCCGACCCGCCGCGTCACCCTGCCGGTTGCCGCCGGCCGCAACCTTGCGGTGTTGCGGAAGCGGCGGTGCGGAATACCATTCTTCAGTTGCGTGGCATAGACTCGATGCAGGAATTCGTTGATCGCCAACGCTCGGCGCTGGAGATCGACGAAGAAGACCTATAAGCCCGAACGCTCGTATCTGCTTCCGCTGCATCAGCGGTGGCTCTACACCGATCTCTCCTTTGGAGGCCTTACATGAAGACGCTTGTGATTCTGGCTGCAGCTCTGGCCGCGCAGTTCGCCCTGCTCCCCGCCCACGCCGCCGACGAGGCGAAGAAGCCCACTGCGCAGCAGGAAAAGATGAAGGCCTGCAACGAGAAGGCAACCGGCATGAAGGGCGATGAACGCAAGAAGTTCATGCGCGAGTGCCTGAGCGCCAAACCCGCTGCCGCCGGAGCCGATGCTAAGGCACCCAGCGGCCAGCAGGGCAAGATGAAGGTCTGCAATGAAAAGGCAGCGGGGATGAAGGGCAATGAACGCAAGAAGTTCATGAGTGAATGCCTTAGGGGCTGAAGCCTCACCGCTGCGAGCAAACCCCGCCCTCAGGCGGGGTTTTTGTTTGGAGCCACGGCGCAGGTGGCCGCTGCCGCTAGAATTCAGAGGCGGAGTCCTTAGGGGGAAGGCCATGACAGAGCCTGTGCTGATCGTGATGTGCAACTTTCCTGACGCGGCGACGGCAGAACGCATTGCGCAGCGTCTTGTGGAACGTCGGCTCGCCGCCTGCGTCAATATCCTTGCGCCGATTCGTTCGATCTATCGCTGGCAAGGCGCCATCGAACAGGCAGAGGAAGTGCCGGCCATGATCAAGACCGCCGCATCCCGCTACGCCGCGCTCGAAGCGACGTTGCTGGCCGAGCACCCCTATGAGGTGCCGGAGATTCTCGCAGTTGAAGCAAATCGCGGCGCCGCGGCATACCTGCAATGGGTGGTCGCGATGACCGAACCTGACGAACAATTGCCCGACGGGCTTTAGAAACACGACCGATGAAGCTCCTGATCTCGCTGTTGCTTTGCTGCCTCACGATAACCGCCCTTGCGGCGCCGGATTTGCTGGAACCCGAGAAGGCGTTCGGCGTCACGGCCGAAGCCAAGGACTCGAAGACGATTTCGCTGCATTTTGCGATCGAGAAGGGTTACTACCTCTACAAGCATCGGTTCGCATTCGAGCCCAAGGACGCTACCTTGACGCTCGCACCCGCCCGCTACCCTGCCGGCGAGCGAAAGCAGGACGAGTTCTTCGGCGAAGTTGAGATTTTCCGCGGCGACCTCGCAGTCTCGGTGCCCATTGCCTCCGGAGAGCTCCGCAACGGACAACAGCTGAGCGTTACATACCAGGGCTGTGCAGACGTGGGGGTTTGCTACCCACCGCAAACAACATTGGTGACGCTCGGCGGCGCCGAAGGGGGTAGCTTGCTGTCACGCGCGCTCGGCAAGCTCGGTGCTCGTGACGAGCCCGCACCGGCTGCCACCGCGCCCGCGATCACGGCGGCAGCGCCGGTCACCGCGGACGAGAGCGGGCGTCTTGCTGGGCTGTTGAGCACCGGCAAGCTCTCATTGATCCTGCTGAGCTTCTTCGGTGCCGGGCTACTGCTTGCCTTCACGCCTTGCATGCTGCCAATGCTGCCGATCCTCTCCGGCATCATCGTAGGTCAGGGCGCACACGTGACCCGTGCGCGCTCAACCGCCCTGGCAGGCGTCTACGTGCTGGGCATGGCGCTGACTTACGCGGTGGCAGGTGTAGCGGCGGGTCTTTCAGGCACGCTGCTGTCGGCGGCGTTGCAGAACGCCTGGGTGCTCGGCGGCTTTGCGGCGATCTTCGTCGTCCTCGCATTCTCGATGTTCGGCTTCTACGAACTCCAACTACCCGCGGCGTTGCAGAGTCGTCTTTCCGATCGCGCCAACCATCAGCGCGGCGGCTCCGTGCTGGGCGTGGCGGTGATGGGGGTGTTGTCGGCCCTGATCGTCGGCCCCTGCGTTGCGGCGCCGCTCGCCGGCGCCTTGCTCTACATCGCCAAGACCGGTGACGCGCTGCTCGGAGGCGTGGCGCTGTTCGTGATGGCACTGGGCATGGGCGCCCCGCTGATTCTGGTGGCCGTTGCCACGCGCGGCCTGCTGCCGCACGCCGGCCCTTGGATGGAGTCCGTTAAGCGCAGCTTTGGCGTGATCCTGCTCGCGCTCGCGCTGTGGCTGGTCACGCCGGTACTGCCGCAGGTTGTCGTGATGCTGGCGTGGGCCGCGCTTGCGATCGTGTGCGCCGTATTCCTGCATGCGCTGGACCCGCTGCCGCCGCAGGCAAAGGGCGCGCGGCGCTTCTGGAAGGGGGTCGGGGTACTGTTGCTGATCATCGGCAGTGCGCTGCTGATCGGCGTTTTGGGTGGCAGCCGTGATCCACTCCAGCCCCTCGGCTTCCTGCGCGGTGCTACGGCCGCCGAGGCCAATACGAAACTGCCGTTCCAGCCAGTAGCCAGCGTTGCAGAGCTTGATGCCCGGCTAGCCGAAGGGCGGCCGGTAATGCTCGACTTTTACGCGGACTGGTGCGTCAGCTGCAAGGAGATGGAACGATTCACCTTCAGCGATCCGCGCGTCGCAGCAGCCCTGAAAGACATGCTGCTGCTCAAAGCGGACGTTACCGGCAACACCGAGGCGCACCAAGCGCTGCTCAAGCGCTTCGGGCTGTTCGGCCCACCCGGCATCGTTTTTTTTGACGCTGCCGGGAAGGAAATCGCTTCGAGCCGGGTCGTCGGTTTTCAGTCCGTAGAGGACTTTCTTGCAACGCTCGCCGCCCGCAGTACGCAAAAAAGCGGGTCGTGAAGCCCCCGCCTCACGACCCAATACGACTACCGACCACGAACCTCGGATCCGTGGTTTGGACCACCGGAGCCGAAAATCCCGCCACAAGGGAGCCATGCAACGGGATCGGGGTGCATTCTGCCTTAAAGGTGATGTACCTGTCTATGCGTATGGCATTTAGCGTGAGACTCTTCGCAACTCAGCAAGCCTACACAGTAACCTGAGGCGCTTGTGCTGTAGACGACCGGTCTATTACAATTTGCGCCATGAACCGGACGACTGACACCCGCGAGCAGTTGGGCGTGCCGGCCCA
>JAJZLD010000279.1 GCA_021803785.1 Pseudomonadota bacterium
TCGCTACGTGGCCGCCAACACGCATCCTGACCACGACACCTTGGCGACGTTTCGCCGGCGCTTCCTCAAGGAAATCGAGGCCTTGTTCGTGCAAGTGCTGGTGCTGGCGCGCGAGATGAAGCTGCTCAGCTTGGCCACATCGCGCTGGACGGAACGAAGATCAAGGCCAACGCGAGCAAGCACACGGCACTGTCCTGGGCGCCAGATCGTGCCGACACTGGACAAGGTCGCGGCCCTGCCGCAGGTGCAGGGCAAGGTTGAAACACTGCTGGCCGACACGGGTTACTTCAGCGCGGCCAACGTGCAAGCCTGCGCGTCGCACGACATCGAACCCCTGCTGTCGATGAGGCGCGAATCACACCACATGCCGGTGCTCGAACGCTTGGGCGCCGACACGCCAGCGCCACGAGCCGACGACCCGGTCGTCCAGATGGCGCACCGGCTGGGCACGAAAGCGGGGCGAGCCCTGTATGGACTGCGCAAGCAGACGGTGGAGCCTGTGTTCGGGATCATCAAGCGCGTGATGGGCTGGCGCCAGATGAGCCTGCGCGGGCTGGCCAAGGCGCGCGGCGAATGGTCGTTGGTGACGATGGCGTGGAACATCAAGCGACTGCGCGTGCTGCGGGCGGCGTGAGGGGAGAAAGAACGCCCGTCCGAAGTCACACCTGGCGACCCCACACGTTCTCACCCAAGGTCTGCAGCGCCCGCAGACCGCTCATGCCACCCGCGTCGGTCGAACGTCACCAGAAAATCACTGCCGCAGACTGCGACGCCGGGATGCTGACTTCAAGTCCGACGGACTCCTAGCAAGAGAGACCACCGCATCTGACGCGGAGGCATTCGTTGTTCAGCGTATGCAGGAGTGCATCAAGGAGACTCGGTGAGCCGCCAAGCACACGACAAGTAGAAGCTACGATGGACGAGAGGAAGGGCGCCTGATGCCTGGTCACGTTCACATGATGATTGCGATCCCGCCGAAGTATGCGGTGTCGCAGGTGGTTGGGTTTGTCAAAGGCAAGAGCGCTATTCATGTGGTACAGGTGAATGGGGCCTGCAAGGGTAACTTCGTCGGTCATCTTTTTGGAGGCCGGAGGTACTTCGTTTCAACGGTCGGACGCGACGAAGAAGTCATTCGACAGTACATCCGCAACCAGGAACAGGAAGATCAACGGCTCGATCAGATGAACCTGTGGCGCTAGCTGGCCACCATATCGGTGGCCACTACCGTCGGGGCCGCGTGGTGACCTGGCATAACTGCTTTGAGCGGCTCACAAATTAAAGCCGCCGGCTTTTTGGGGGGGCTTACAGCCTCTCAGGGCTTGGTGCGATGGTCGGAGGTTTGTTCTTCGGGTTCGGCGGCTTCGACGGCTTGCGCTGCAAGTAGTGCGTTCGCGTAGGGGCCCAGGCGGCGCGCATCGGACCAACCGAGCGGGTAACCAAACCAGGTGCCATCGCGTTCCCGCGCGACACCGCCGTGATCAAGGTGCAGCCACCAGTGTCGATCGGCACGTATCCATCGCGGCGGCATCTTTAGGCGGGCGGGGGTGCCGGTATCCACAGTCTCCGACGTAGGGGCCGGCATGACGGTTTCGTGGTCGTGGATATGGGGGACGCGTTTCATGGCGCAAAATTCTATTCCTGCGTTCGTTTCTCGGGTATCGGTGCTTTGCGTATGACACGAAGATTTGCAGTCTGGGTAAAACGTGGGCCGAAGTGCGGCAACCTGACCGCCTGCATTGAGCGCATTTTCGGTGTGCTACCCTGCGAGTCGCCTGCTGCGCTTGCGGTGCGGCTTTCCCCCTGATGGTCTGGAGTTTGCATGGATTTGCTCGTTCAGTTCTTCGATATCGTTTTGCACCTCGACAAGCACCTGGCGATCCTCGTTGCCCAGTACGGCACCTGGATCTACGCGATTCTCTTTCTGATCGTGTTCTGCGAGACAGGGTTGGTGGTCACGCCCTTCCTGCCGGGGGACTCGCTGCTGTTTGTGGCTGGCGCGCTTGCCGCGACCGGTGGCATGGACATCGCGGTGCTATCCGGATCGCTGTTCGCTGCTGCAGTGTTGGGCGATAACTGCAACTACTGGATCGGGCGCTGGATCGGGCCGCGGGTGTTCCGCTGGGAAAATTCGCGCGTCTTCAACCGCAAAGCCTTTGATAAAACCCACACGTTCTTCGAAACGCACGGCGGAAAAACGATCATCATCGCCCGCTTCATGCCGCTGGTGCGGACGTTTGCACCGTTCGTAGCAGGTGTGGCGCGCATGACTTACCGCCGCTTCCTGCCCTTGGACATCCTTGGCGGCGGCTTGTGGATCTTCTCGCTGACGTTGGCCGGCTACTGGTTCGGTAACCTTGCGTGGGTGAAGGCCAACCTGAGTCTGGTGATTGTCGGGATCATCTGCATCTCGCTGATGCCGCTGGCCATTGGCTACATCAAGGGGCGCCTGGCTGGTCGCGCCATCGCCTGAACTGTGTCCCGCCCAGGCGGGTTAAACTAGGAGGCCGACCGGCTAACCCGGCCGGCCTTTTCATTTCTGACATGAAGAAACTCGTCATCCTCATTTCTGGACGCGGCTCCAATATGGAAGCCATTGTCCGCGCCGCGATTCCGGGGGCGAAGATCGCGGCGGTGATCGCCAACAAGCCGACTGCGGCCGGGTTGGCTTTCGCTCGTGCGCACGGCATTGAGGCCGAGGTGGTCGACCACACGGCCTACGCTGACCGCGACGCCTTCGACAATGCGTTGGCGATCGCCATCGATCGCCACGAACCTGACCTTGTCGTATTGGCGGGTTTCATGCGTGTCCTTGGTGAAGCCTTCGTGCGGCGCTACGAAGGCCGGATGATCAACATTCATCCGTCGCTGTTGCCAAGCTTTCCCGGCCTGCATACGCACCGCAAAGCCATCGAATCCGGTGTGCGCTTGCATGGCGCCACGGTGCATTTCGTCACACCGACGCTCGACTGCGGTCCGATCATTGCGCAGGCGGCGGTTCCCGTTGGCGCGGATGACACCGAGGCGTCGCTGGCTGCGAAGGTGCTGGTGCAGGAGCATGTCATCTACCCACAGGCTGTGCGCTGGTTTGTGGAGGGGCGGCTGCGTGTGGTGGGAAACCGTGTCACCGTGATCGATGCCGATTTGCCCGCGAACGGGTGGATGGTGCCCCTGCCGGATGCCTGACGGCCCAAACCTATTCTTGATGTGGCGACAGCGCTGGTTGCGACCGCTACCGGTGGCGATGGTCGCATCGCTGCTGTTTCATTTGCTGATGCTCTTAGCGCCGGGGTGGGATCTGTCGGTGGTCGCCGAGCCGGTACGCATCGAGGCGACCCTGCAACTGCCGCCGGTGCAGCAGACCTCGGTCACGCGCACCGAAGCGCCGAAGCCGCCTGATCTGACGCCTCGTCCGCGCGCGACGCCCAAAGGCGGTGGGCGGCCGCAACGCACGTTGGCCTTGCCGCGCGAGCAGGGGGTTGAGGCTACGGTGCCAGTCACGCAGGCGCCGATTGAATCGCCGGAGCCTTCCCCGGGTGCCAGTTCGGCAACGGAAGTGCCTGCGGCGTCCGAGGTGGCTGCTGCCCCGAAAGACCCGATTCCAGTGTCGGTGGATCCGGCTGCCACGCAAGCCTGGCCGCGCGAAGGGCGGATTCGCTTTCAGGTGCGCTACGGCGAGACGATCGAGGTTGGCGAAATGGTCCATACCTGGTCGCACGACGGGGAGCGCTACACGATGCGAAGCGAAGCCGCGACGGTGGGGCTTGCGCGACTCATCAAGCGTTTCAACGGCGTCCAGCAGAGCCAGGGGCGGGTCGGGCCAGAAGGGTTGGCGCCAACGGGGTTTCAGGAGGATTTGAACGGCAAGCAGTCGCATGCGGTGTTCGACTGGGCGCAGCGCAAGGTGTTTCTGTCACGCCCGGACCGTGTTCGCGATGTGGCGTTTGACGGCATGGCCGAGGACATTCTGAGCCTCGCGCATCATCTGGCGTTTCTGCCGGATGGCGTAACCAGCATGTCGCTCTATGTTGTCGGCGGGCGCTGGGGGGCGGAAGCAACGCTAAGCCAGGTGGCCAACGAGTTGTTGCGCTTGCCTTGGGGCAGCATTGAAACGCGCCACTTCCATTGCGAGGCACGCAACGGAGAGTTCGTTGTGGATTTATGGCTTTCGCGCCAGCACCGCAATGCGCCGGTGCGCATTCGGGTGGATGACCGCAAACAGGGCCACGTGGTCGACGAGATTGCACGCGAGATTGAACTGGATGGCGTGAAGGCGGATATCCTGCCTTCGAGCGACGTGAACGATTCCTACAAGGGTTGATGATGCATATCACCAAGAACCGCCTCGACGAGGCAACCGAAGTCCTGTCTGAAGTGCTGCGCTTCGAGCACCCGGCTGACGCCGTGCTGTCGAGCTTCTTCCGCGAGCACAAGTCGCTCGGTCATCGCGACCGTGGCGTGATTGCCGAGACTGTTTACGCGGTACTTCGCAACCGTCGCCGGCTTGAGGCGTGGTGCGGTGATCGCGCGACTGGCCGCCGTTTGCTGTTGGCAGCCCTGATCCGTGTTCAGGGGATTTCGTCTCGCCAGCTTGAAGAGGTCGTGTCGGCCACCGAGCAACGCTGGCTGGCCGAACGCCAAGCT
>JAJZLD010000018.1 GCA_021803785.1 Pseudomonadota bacterium
AACGTGTCGATCACCGTTAAGCTGATCGCCCCGATCGCCATGGAAGAAGGTCTGCGTTTCGCAATCCGCGAAGGCGGCCGTACGGTTGGTGCTGGCGTCGTCGCCAAGATCATCGAGTAATTGTTGTGCAGGGGCGCCCGAACGGGCGCCCTTTGTTCTTTGCGTTCTTTACCGCTCTTTAGGAATACATCATGCAAAGCCAAAAGATCCGCATCCGCCTGAAGGCATTTGACTATCGTCTGATCGATCAGTCTGCCCAGGAAATCGTTGAAACCGCGAAGCGCACCGGTGCTGTCGTGCGTGGCCCAGTTCCGCTGCCGACCCGCATCGAGCGTTACAACCTGCTGCGTTCGCCGCACGTCAACAAGACCTCGCGCGATCAGTTCGAAATCCGCACCCATCAGCGCCTGATGGACATCATCGACCCGACAGACAAGACGGTTGATGCGCTGATGAAGCTCGACCTGCCGGCAGGCGTCGACGTCGAGATCAAGCTGCAGTAATTTGAACCACTTGCGTATTTTTTAAGCGAGCGGTTATAATTTCGGATTCGCGCCCATCTGTTTGGGCGCGATTCGACTTTTTAGCGGTCCGGTCAATCGCAACCGGATTTTCAGGAGAACAACATGAGTCTAGGCCTTGTTGGTCGCAAGGTCGGCATGACTCGCGTCTTTGCTGAGGATGGTGCTTCCATCCCGGTGACGGTGCTTGACGTGTCGAATAACCGAGTGACCCAGATCAAGACGCCTGATGTCGACGGCTATGCCGCGATTCAGGTGACTTTCGGCAAGCGCCGCGCAAGTCGCGTTAACAAGGCGGCAGCCGGTCATCTCGCCAAAGCCGGAGTCGAAGCCGGTCACGTCCTGAAGGAATTCCGACTCACTGATGAACAGCTTGCCTCTTACAAGGCTGGCGATGTGATCAGCGTCGAAATCTTTTCCGTCGGCCAGAAGGTCGATGTGACAGGGGTGTCCATCGGTAAAGGCTTCGCTGGCACCATCAAGCGTCACAACTTCGGTTCGCAGCGCGCATCCCACGGTAACTCGCGTAGCCACAACGTGCCGGGTTCCATTGGTATGGCACAGGATCCGGGGCGTGTTTTCCCAGGTAAGCGCATGTCGGGTCATCTGGGGGCTGTCCGCACGACGGTCCAAAGTCTCGAGGTGGTGCGTGTTGATGCTGAGCGCGGCCTGCTGCTCGTGAAGGGCGCAGTGCCCGGTCACGAAGGTGGTGACGTCATTGTGCGTCCGGCTGTCAAGGCCAAGTGAGCGGGGGCGAGATGGAACTGAAGCTGATTAATGAGCAGGGCCAGGCTTCGTCGACCGTTCAGGCATCTGATGCTTTGTTCGGCCGCGAATATAACGAGGCTCTCGTGCACCAGGTTGTGGTGGCCTACCAGGCAAATGCCCGGTCTGGCAACCGTGCGCAGTTGACCCGCGCCGAGGTCAAGCACACGACGAAAAAGCCGTGGCGTCAAAAGGGCACCGGTCGCGCGCGTTCTGGTTCGACTTCCAGCCCGCTGTGGCGTGGCGGTGGTCGCATATTCCCGAATAGCCCGGACGAGAACTTTACGCAGAAGCTGAACCGCAAGATGTATCGCGCAGGCATGGCGTCGATTCTCTCGCAGTTGGCCCGTGAAGACCGATTGGTGGTGATTGATGGTTTTGGTATCGAAGCCCCGAAGACCAAGCTTTTGGTACAGAAGCTTAAGGGTATGGGCTTGGATTCCGCGCTGGTGATCACCGACAACCTGGACGAGAATCTCCTGCTGTCCTCGCGCAACCTGCACGATGTGCTGGTGCTCGGCGTGCAGGAAACCGATCCGGTTTCGCTGATCCGCTTCCCGAAGGTGATCGTCACCAAGGCAGCGGTCGCCAAGATGGAGGAGATGTGGCAATGAGCTTCTCTCAAGAGCGTCTGTATAAGGTTCTGCTCGCGCCGCAGATCTCCGAAAAGGCGACGTACGTCGCGGAGAAGAACGAGCAGGTGATTTTCAAGGTGGCATCTGACGCCACAAAGCCTGAGATCAAGGCTGCTGTCGAGCTTGTCTTCAAGGTTGAAGTGGATTCGGTGCAGGTTGCGAACGTCAAGGGCAAGGTCAAGCGTTTTGGTCGCACCACGGGTCGGCGCAAGGGCTGGAAAAAAGCCTTTGTGTGTCTGAAGGCCGGTCAGGAGATCAACTTCGTTGAAGGGGGGGCCGCTTAAATGCTGGTCAAGGTCAAGCCGACATCCGCGGGTCGTCGCGGCGTCGTCAAAGTGGTCAACCCGAATCTGCACAAGGGCAAGCCGTTCGCCGGCTTGGTCGAAAAGCAGACGAAGAACGCTGGCCGCAATGCGCATGGTCGCGTCACGGTGCGCCATCAGGGCGGTGGACACAAGCAGCACTACCGCATCATCGATTTCAAGCGTAACAAGGATGGCATCCCGGCAAAGGTCGAGCGTATCGAGTACGACCCGAACCGTACCGCCCACATTGCGTTGCTGTGCTATGCCGATGGCGAGCGCCGCTACATTATTGCTCCGCGTGGTCTGGAAGTCGGTCAAGTGATCGTTTCTGGGTCCGAGGCGCCGATCAAGTCGGGTAATGCGCTGCCGATCCGGAATATTCCGGTTGGTACGACGATTCACTGCATCGAGATGCTTCCGGGCAAAGGTGCTCAGCTGGCTCGTGCCGCTGGTACTTCGGTCCAGTTGCTCGCTCGCGAAGGTAGCTACGCGCAGCTGCGTTTGCGTTCGGGTGAAATCCGCCGTGTTCACATCGAATGCCGCGCGACTATCGGTGAGGTGGGCAACGAAGAGAACAGCCTCCGCAAGATCGGTAAGGCGGGTGCTCAGCGTTGGCGTGGCATTCGTCCGACGGTGCGTGGTACCGCGATGAACCCGATCGATCACCCGCATGGTGGTGGTGAAGGTAAGACCGGTGAGGGTCGCGTGCCTGTCAGCCCGTGGGGTACGCCGGCCAAGGGTTACCGTACCCGCTCGAATAAGCGCACGGACACCATGATCGTCCAGCGTCGGCACAAGCGCTAAGAGGTAAGAAATGGCTCGTTCTATCAAGAAAGGCCCCTTCGTCGATGCGCACCTTCTAAAGAAGGTCGATGCCGTACGGGGTTCCAATGACAAGCGTCCGATCAAGACTTGGTCGCGTCGTTCGACCGTGCTGCCTGAATTTGTCGGCCTCACGATCGCGGTGCACAACGGTCGTCAGCATATTCCGGTGTATGTCACCGAGAACATGGTCGGTCATAAGCTCGGCGAATTCGCGTTGACCCGTACGTTCAAGGGTCACGCCGCCAGCAAGAAGGCGAAGAAGTAAGGAGCGACGATGGAAACCAAAGCAATTCTGCGCGGCGTCCGTCTCTCCGCCCAAAAGGGTCGGCTGGTGGCGGACCTGGTGCGCGGCAAGAAAGTCGACCAAGCCCTGAATACTCTGACGTTCTGCCCAAAGAAGGGCGCCAAGATCGTCAAGAAGGTGCTCGAGTCGGCGATCGCGAATGCGGAGCATAACGACGGCGCTGATATCGACACTCTCAAAGTGACGAGCATCTACGTCGAACAGGGTACGTCGCTCAAGCGCTTTACTGCGCGCGCAAAGGGACGCGGTAATCGCATCCTCAAGCCGACTTGCCACATCTACGTGACTGTCGGCGAGTAAGGAGCACACATGGGACAGAAGATTCATCCGACTGGCTTCCGCCTCTCGGTGACGCGTAATTGGACTTCGCGCTGGTTCGCAAATAGCCAGAACTTTTCGGGCATGCTGCTCGAGGATCTGCAGGTTCGTGAGCATCTGAAAAAGAAGCTGGGTCATGCTTCGGTTGGCCGTGTGCTGATCGAGCGTCCAGCGAAAACTGCCCGCATTACGGTTTACAGCGCCCGTCCGGGTGTTGTGATCGGCAAGAAGGGTGAGGATATTGAGCAGCTGAAGGCCGATCTGCAGAAGATTCTGAAGGTGCCGGTGCACGTCAGCATCGAAGAGATCCGCAAGCCGGAAGTCGACGCCAAGCTGATCGCCGACTCGATCGCGCAGCAGCTTGAAAAGCGGATCATGTTCCGCCGCGCGATGAAGCGTGCGATGCAAAATGCCATGCGTCTGGGTGCCCAGGGCATCAAGATTATGAGCTCGGGGCGTCTGAACGGTGCGGAAATTGCACGCACCGAGTGGTATCGCGAAGGTCGCGTGCCGCTGCATACGCTGCGCGCCGATATCGACTACGGCACATCGGAGGCCAAGACAACCTACGGGATCATTGGCATCAAGGTGTGGGTCTACAAGGGCGACACCCTCGGCCGTGGCGAACAGCCGGCGGTCGTCGAGGCTCCGGAAGGTGAAAACCGCCGTCCTCGTCGCGGTGCCAAAGAAGGTGATGCGAAGCCGGGCGCCCGTCGTCCGGCCCGCCGTGCAAACGGCGATGGGGCGGCTGACAAGGCCGGTGCCAAGCGCGTAAACAAAGCAGGAGCGAACAATGCTGCAGCCGGCGAGAAGGAAGTATCGTAAGGAGCAGAAGGGCCGCAACACCGGCGTTGCGACCCGGGGCACCAAGGTCAGCTTCGGCGAGTACGGCCTGAAGGCGATCGGACGTGGCCGTTTGACTGCTCGCCAGATTGAGTCGGCGCGTCGTGCAATGACGCGTCACATCAAACGTGGTGGCCGTATCTGGATCCGTATTTTCCCGGACAAGCCCATTTCGCAGAAGCCGGCTGAAGTCCGTATGGGTAACGGCAAGGGTAATCCGGAGTATTGGGTCGCGGAGATCCAGCCGGGTAAAGTGCTGTATGAAATGGATGGCGTTGATGAAACGCTCGCCCGTGAAGCGTTCCGCCTTGCTGCGGCAAAGCTTCCGATCGAGACGGTTTTCGTCGCTCGCCAGGTGGGGCAATAAAGATGAAAGCCAGCGAACTCAGGGCGAAAGAGCCCTCTGAGCTGAACAAGGAGTTGCTAGATCTGTTGAAGGCGCAGTTTTCGCTGCGTATGCAACTGGCAACCCAGCAGCTGAACAATCACGCCCAATTGGGTAACGTGCGTCGCGACATTGCTCGTGTTCGTACGATTCTTCGCGAGAAGGGAGCCGCAAAATGACTGACGCCATCAAGCGGACTTTGAGCGGCCGTGTTGTCAGCGACAAGATGGAACGTACGGTTACGGTGCTGATTGAGCGCCGTGTCAAGCACCCGCTCTACGACAAGGTGATCATTCGTTCGAAGAAGTACCACGCCGACGTTGATGCCGGTGTTGCCGCTGAAGGCGACCTGGTTGAGATTGAGGAGTGCGCGCCGGTCTCCAAGACGAAGGCGTGGCGCGTGACGCGTGTGCTCGAAAAGGCTCGCGTAATTTAATACTTGCGGAACCCGCCGGGGCTCTGCTAGAATCTCGCGCTTCACCGATTGGCGTTCGGGTGGCTTCATCCGGACGCCAATCTGTTTCCACCCGAACGGGTTCCAAGACTGACTGCCGCTCACGCGGCGGATTAAGTTGGAGTTAAGCAATGATCCAAATGCAGACCATTCTGGACGTGGCCGATAACACCGGCGCGCGTTCGGTCATGTGCATCAAGGTGCTCGGCGGCTCCAAGCGCCGCTACGCTGGTGTCGGTGACATCATCAAAGTGAGCATCAAGGATGCCGCGCCGCGCGGTCGCGTGAAGAAGGGTGACGTTTATAGCGCCGTGGTGGTTCGTACCGCCAAGGGTGTTCGTCGTCCGGACGGCTCGCTGATTAAGTTCGATACGAACGCTGCGGTGCTGCTCAACAACAAGCTCGAGCCGATCGGTACGCGCATCTTCGGGCCGGTTACGCGCGAGTTGCGTACCGAGCGTTTCATGAAGATCGTCTCGCTCGCGCCGGAAGTGCTGTAAGGGCCGAATATGGACAAAATCCGTAAGGGTGACGAGGTTGTAATCCTCGTCGGAAAAGATAAGGGCAAGCGCGGTTCTGTGCTGGTGCGCGTGGATGATCGGCATGTTGTGGTCGAGGGCGTGAACCGTGTGAAAAAGCACGTTCGTCCGAATCCGGTGCGTGGCCAGGTGGGTGGGATTGTCGAGAAGGAAATGCCGATCGACATCTCTAATGTCGCGCTCTTCAATCCTGCGACCCAGAAGGGTGATCGCGTTGGCTTCCGCGTCCTTGAGGACGGCCGCAAGGTTCGTTTCTTCAAGTCGAACGGCGAGCTGGTCGATCGTTAAGGAGTGGTGATGGCACGCCTGCAAGAGTTTTACAAATCGACCGTTGTTGGTGAGCTGACAAAAAAGTTCGGCTACAAGTCGGTGATGGAGGTCCCCCGTATCACAAAGATCACCTTGAACATGGGTGTCGGTGAGGCGGTTGGCGACAAGAAGGTGCTCGACAACGCGGTGGGTGATCTGCTGAAGATTGCCGGCCAGAAGCCCGTAACCACCAAATCGAAGAAGTCGATCGCTGGCTTCAAAATTCGTGATGGTTATCCGATTGGCTGCATGGTGACCCTGCGTGGTCCGCGAATGTTCGAATTCCTGGATCGTTTGGTGACGATTGCGATGCCGCGTATTCGCGACTTTCGCGGCATTGTCGCCAAGGGCTTTGATGGTCGTGGCAACTACAACCTCGGCGTGAAAGAGCAAATTATTTTCCCCGAGATTGAGTACGACAAGATCGACGCGCTGCGCGGTCTGAACATCAGCATCACCACGACTGCCAAGACGGACGATGAGGCGCGCGCGCTGCTCGCTGCGTTCAAGTTCCCGTTCAAGAATTGAGGGTGTTATGGCGAAACTCGCTCTGATCAACCGTGAAGATAAGCGCGCCAAGATGGTCGCGAAGTTCGCGGCAAAGCGCGCCGAACTCGTCGCGAAGATCAATGACAGCAAGCTGACAGACGAAGAGCGCGCAGCTGCGCGACAGAAGCTTCAGTCGCTGCCGCGCAACGCGTCGCCGTCTCGTCAGCGCAATCGTTGCGCGCTGACCGGTCGTCCGCGTGGTGTGTTCCGCAAATTCGGTCTGTGCCGTAACAAGCTGCGCGAGATTGCCTTCCGCGGCGAAGTTCCCGGTATGACCAAGGCCAGCTGGTAAGGAGACGGAAGAATGAGTATGTCCGATCCGGTCGCCGATATGCTGACGCGCATTCGCAATGCGCAGTCGTCGCAGAAGGCATCTGTCTCTATGCCGACGTCCAAGCTTAAGGTAGCCATCGCTGAAGTCCTGAAGGACGAAGGCTATATCGACGGTTTCGTGGTTCGTGGTGAAGGTGGAAAGCGTGAGCTGGATATCTCGCTCAAATACTACGCAGGCCGCCCGGTTATCGAGCGCATTGAGCGCGTGAGCCGTCCTGGACTTCGTATTTACCGTGGTAGCAACAACCTGCCGAAGGTCATGAACGGTCTTGGTGTTGCCATTGTCTCGACGCCGCGTGGCGTCATGACCGATCGCAAAGCACGCGCTTCCAATGTGGGCGGCGAAGTGCTCTGCATCGTGGCCTAAGGAGGGGTGCGATGTCTCGCGTAGCAAAGAACCCCGTGGCGCTGCCCCAAGGTGTTGAAGTGGTTTTGGCGGCGGGTGAAGTGGCGGTTAAGGGCCCGCTGGGTTCGCTGAAGCAGAAACTGCATCCGTCGGTGACGGTGGAGCGTGACGGCGACAAGTTGGTCTGCAAGGCGGTTGCCGGTGCGGATCTGGGCAACGCGCTGTCGGGTACGACCCGCGCGCTGTTGGCGAACATGGTGACCGGTGTGACCAAAGGTTTCGAGCGCAAGCTCAACTTGGTGGGCGTCGGCTACCGTGCTCAGGCTCAAGGTGACAAGCTCAACCTGACACTGGGCTTCTCCCATCCGGTGGTGCATCAGATGCCGGTCGGTGTCAAGGTCGAAACGCCGACTCAGACCGAAATCCTGATCAAGGGTATCGATAAGCAATTGGTTGGTCAGGTTGCAGCCGAAGTGCGCGCGTACCGCGCGCCTGAGCCCTATAAGGGCAAGGGTGTTCGTTATGCCGACGAGGTGGTAGTCCTGAAGGAAACCAAGAAGAAGTAAGGGCGGAAGATCATGAACAAAAAGGAAACGCGTCTGCGTCGGGCTCGCAAAACCCGCGCCGTGATTGCCGAAAAGAAGGCGGTGCGCCTCACTGTGTTCCGCTCAAATTGCCATATCTACGCCCAAGTCATCTCGGGTTGCGGATCGAAGGTTCTCGCGGCGGCATCGACCGTCGAGGCCGACGTACGCAAGGACCTGTCGAACGGCGGCAACGTCGCGGCAGCTGCCGTAGTGGGCAAGCTTATTGCCGAGCGCGCGAAGGCGGCCGGTATTGAAGCGGTTGCGTTTGACCGTGCCGGGTTTAAGTACCACGGCCGTGTCAAGGCGCTTGCTGAGGCGGCCCGCGAAGGCGGCCTCAAGTTCTGAGCGGGGACGTCATGGCTAAGCAACAGACAAAAAAAGCACAGGCTGGTGAAGAGCGCGACGATGGCCTGCGCGAAAAGATGGTGTCGATCAACCGGGTCACTAAGGTGGTCAAGGGTGGTCGCATCCTCGGTTTCGCAGCGCTCACGGTGGTTGGGGATGGTGACGGTGGAATCGGAATGGGTAAGGGTAAGTCCCGCGAAGTTCCGGTCGCTGTCCAGAAGGCGATGGAAGAAGCTCGCCGCAAGCTGTTCAAGGTATCTTTGAAGAACGGTACGCTGCACCACCAGGTCATCGGTAAGCATGGCGCATCGGTCGTTCTGATGCAGCCGGCGCCGAGCGGTACCGGCATCATTGCGGGCGGCGCAATGCGCGCAGTCTTTGAAGTGATGGGCGTGACCGACGTGATCTGCAAGTGCCTCGGCTCGACCAACCCATACAACGTCGTGCGTGCGACACTCAACGGTCTTTCGGCAATCAATACGCCGGCTGAGATCGCGGCGAAGCGCGGACTCACCGTAGAACAGCTCCTGGGGTAAGTCATGGCTGACAAGACGATTCGTGTCACGCTCGTGAAGAGCCTGATCGGCACCAAGCAAGATCACCGCGCCACCGTACGTGGCCTCGGTCTGCGCCGTATCAATTCCACGGTCCAACTTGAGGACACGCCGGCAGTGCGCGGCATGGTTCGCAAAGTTGCGTACCTGGTGAAGTGCGAGGGCTAAATGGAACTAAATAACCTTAAGCCGGGCGCTGGTTCAAAACATGCTAAGAAGCGTGTTGGGCGCGGCATTGGTAGTGGTTTGGGAAAGACCTGTGGTCGCGGCCACAAGGGACAGAAGTCCCGTGCCGGCGGTTTCCACAAGGTGGGTTTCGAAGGCGGTCAGATGCCTTTGCAGCGTCGCCTGCCGAAGCGTGGCTTCAATTCGCTGACTGCGGCTCGCAACGCTGAGGTCCGCCTTTCCGAAATCAACAAGCTGGAAGCGGCTGAAATCGATCTGCTGGTGTTGAAGAAAGCCGGGTTGATCGGTGGTGACGCGCTGTCCGCGAAGGTGATTCTGTCGGGTGAAATCGGGCGCAAGGTCGTTCTGCGTGGCGTTGGTGCTACCAAGGGCGCGAAAGCGGCGATTGAGGCCGCCGGCGGCAGCGTGGCTGAGTAAAGTCAGGACGCAATGGTGGCGAATCCTTCGGCAACACTCGGCAAGACCGGCAAGTTCGGCGATCTAAAGCGGCGGCTTTGGTTCCTGCTGGGTGCGTTGATCGTTTATCGGATCGGCGCTCATATCCCGGTTCCCGGAATCGACCCCGTCAGACTCGCCGAGCTGTTTCAGTCGCAGAAGGGCGGAATCCTCGGTGTGTTCAACCTGTTTTCAGGTGGTGCGCTGTCTCGCTTTACGATCTTCGCGCTGGGGATCATGCCGTATATTTCGGCGTCGATCATCATGCAGCTGCTTTCCGTTGCGTCACCGCAGCTTGAGCAGTTGAAGAAAGAAGGCGAGTCGGGGCGTCGCAAGATCACGCAGTACACCCGCTACGGCACTGTTGCGCTGGCGCTGTTTCAGGCGTTCGGTATTTCGGTGGCGCTTGAAGCGCAAGCGGGCTTGGTGCTGGATCCGGGTTTGACGTTCCGTTTCGTGACGATTACCACGTTGGTGACCGGCACGATGTTCCTGATGTGGCTGGGTGAGCAGATCACTGAGCGCGGTCTGGGTAACGGGATCTCGTTGATCATCTTTGCGGGCATCGCAGCGGGACTGCCGAATTCGGTCGGTGGCCTGTTCGAACTGGTACGGACCGGGGCAATGCATCCCGTTTCCGCGCTGTTCATCTGCGCGCTCGTTGCGGTTGTGACGGCGGTCGTCGTGTTCGTTGAGCGCGGCCAGCGCAAGATCCTGGTGAACTACGCAAAACGCCAAGTTGGCAACCGTGTTTATGGTGGTCAGAGCTCGCATCTGCCGTTGAAGTTGAACATGGCCGGCGTGATTCCGCCGATCTTTGCTTCGTCGATCATTCTGTTTCCGGCAACGCTGGGGCAGTGGTTCGGCGGTGCAAGCGAGTCGCCAGTTGCGCGTTTCGTGAAGGATCTCGCGGCTACGCTGTCACCGGGTCAGCCAGTCTACGTGCTGCTGTACGCATCGGCGATCGTGTTCTTCTGCTTCTTCTATACGGCGCTTGTCTTCAATTCGAAGGAGACGGCGGACAATCTGAAGAAGAGTGGCGCGTTCGTTCCGGGAATTCGTCCAGGTGAACAGACGGCTCGTTATATCGACAAGATTCTGACGCGGCTCACGCTGGCTGGCGCTGTGTATATCACGGTAGTTTGCCTGATTCCTGAGTTCCTGATTCTGAATTGGCATGTGCCGTTTTACTTCGGTGGAACCTCGTTGCTGATTATCGTGGTCGTCACGATGGATTTCATGTCCCAGGTTCAGGCGTACATCATGTCGCACCAATATGAGAGCCTTCTCAAGAAGGCAAACTTCAAGGGTGCAGGGCTGCCGACCAAGTAGTAATGAGCAAGGAAGACGTCATTGAGATGTTGGGCGAGGTCGTAGAGACCTTGCCGAACGCGACGTTCAAGGTAAAGCTCGAAAACGGGCACGTCGTGTTGGGGCATATCTCTGGAAAGATGCGCATGCATTACATCCGCATCCTTCCTGGCGATAGGGTCACGGTACAACTTACGCCCTACGATCTGACCAAAGGTCGCATCGTCTTCCGGGCCAAATAGTTTTGGAAATTAGGAGCGAAACATGAGAGTTCAGGCTTCGGTCAAGCCGATTTGTCGGAAGTGCAAGGTCATCCGTCGCAAAGGTGTGGTGCGTGTGATCTGCGAAGATCCGCGTCACAAGCAGCGCCAGGGCTGATGCCCCGCGCTTTCGGTACAACACGTTTAGCGTATTTGGGGTAACAGCATGGCCCGTATCGCTGGGGTTAACATCCCGAACCACAAGCACTCGGAAATCGCACTCACGTCGATTTTCGGTATCGGTCGCTCTCGCGCACAGAAGATCTGTGATGCCGCGGGCGTGGCACGCACGACCAAGGTCAAGGATCTGACCGAAGCTGAGATGGATCGGCTTCGCGACGAGGTTGGCAAGTTCACCGTCGAGGGCGACCTGCGTCGCGAAGTGACGATGAACATCAAGCGTCTGATGGACTTGGGCTGCTATCGCGGCGTTCGTCATCGTCGCGGTCTGCCGCTCCGGGGTCAGCGCACCCGTACCAACGCCCGTACCCGCAAGGGTCCGCGCAAGCCGATCGCCGGCAAGAAATAATCAGGGGCTAAGTAATGGCTAAGACCGCTGCGAAGGTTCGCAAAAAAGTCAAAAAGAACGTGGCTGAGGGTATTGCCCACGTCCACGCGTCTTTCAACAACACGATCATCACGATCACCGACCGTCAGGGTAATGCCCTGTCGTGGGCGACCGCCGGTGGCGCAGGCTTCAAGGGCTCCCGAAAGAGCACCCCGTTTGCTGCGCAGGTTGCGGCTGACCAGGCCGGCAAGGTGGCGGTCGAGTGCGGCATCAAGAATCTTGAAGTACGCATTACCGGACCAGGCCCGGGTCGTGAGTCGTCGGTGCGTGCGCTTAATGCGCTCGGCATCAAGGTGACTTCGATCACCGATATCACGCCGATCCCGCATAACGGCTGCCGTCCGCCGAAGAAGCGTCGCATTTAAAGGAGTTCAAACGTGGCTCGTAATCTAGATGCCAAGTGTCGCCAGTGCCGCCGCGAAGGCGAGAAGCTCTTCCTGAAAGGGGAGAAGTGCTTCACCGATAAGTGCGCAATCGAGCGCCGCGCCTACGCGCCGGGGCAGCATGGTCAGAAGTCCGGTCAGCGTCTGTCCGGCTACGGCGTGCAACTGCGTGAAAAGCAAAAAATCCGCCGGATCTACGGCGTGCTGGAACGTCAGTTCCGCCGCGTTTACTCCGAAGCAGATCGTCGCAAGGGTCAAACCGGCGAAAACCTTCTTCAGTTGCTGGAAGGTCGTCTGGATGCAGTGGCCTACCGTATGGGTTTCGGCGCTTCGCGCGCTGAAGCTCGGCAGGTTGTGCGCCACAACGGCGTGCTGGTCAACGGCAAGCGCGTGAACATCCCGTCGTACTCGCTGCGTCCGGGTGATGTGGTTTCGCTGGCAGACAAGACCCGTGGTCACCTGCGTGTGAAGGCGGCCCTCGAGGCTGCCGAGCAGCGCGGTTTCCCGGAGTGGCTCGAGGTCAACGTCAAGGAAGGCAAAGGCACGTTCAAGGCCTATCCGCAGCGCGCGGAATTGCCGTCCTCGATTAATGAAGGCCTGGTCGTCGAACTGTACTCGCGTTAATGGCACGGCGCGCTCTCGGGCGCGCCCCCACACGAAGGATTGCCCATGCAAAGCAACACTCTTCTGAAGCCGCGCATCATCGACGTCCAAAACGTCTCCCCGGTGCATGCCGTGGTCGTGATGGAGCCGTTCGAGCGCGGGTTCGGTCATACCCTGGGCAACGCGCTGCGACGCATCCTGCTGTCGTCGTTGCCGGGCTATGCGCCGACGGAAGTGCAGATTGAGAACGTGCTTCACGAGTACTCCACGCTTGATGGTGTGCGGGAAGATGTCGTCGACATCCTCTTGAACCTCAAGGGTATTGTGTTCAAACTGCACAATCGCACCGAGGCTTCGCTGAATCTGTCCAAGAGCGGCGAAGGCGTGGTGACCGCGCGTGATATCGAGACGACTCATGACGTCGAAATTATCAACCCGGATCATGTGATCGCTCACCTCGCGCCGGGCGGTAAGCTAGAGATGCATCTGAAGGTTGAGCAAGGTCGTGGTTACGTCCCGGGCAACATGCGCCCCGCTCACGCGGATGCGAAGGTGATCGGCCGTATCCTGCTGGATGCTTCGTTCAGCCCGGTGCGCCGCGTTAGCTACCAAGTCGAAGCGGCTCGTGTTGAACAGCGTACGGACCTCGACCGTCTGGTGATGGACATCGAGACGAACGGCGCGGTGGATCCGCAGGAAGCTGTCCGCTTTGCGGCCGGCGTGCTGCGTGACCAGCTTGAGGCCTTTACTGACCTCGGCCCGACCGTCACTGCGACCGAAGCACCGGTGCAGAAGACGACGGTTGATCCGCTGCTGCTGCGTCCAGTGGATGATCTTGAATTGACGGTGCGTTCTGCGAACTGCCTGAAGGCCGAGAACATCTATTACATCGGTGATCTGATCCAGCGCACGGAAACCGAGTTGCTTAAGACGCCGAACCTTGGCCGCAAGTCACTTAACGAGATCAAGGAAGTGCTCGCTTCGCGCGGCCTGACCCTTGGCATGAAGCTGGAAAACTGGCCGCCGGCCGGGCTCGAAAAGCTCGGTTGATCGCTGTCGGACCAGACTGAAAGAGGAATACGAAAATGCGTCACCGTAACGGTCTTCGCAAGCTGAACCGCACCAGCGCCCACCGTCAGGCGCTGTTGCGCAACCTATCGAACGCGCTGCTGCGTCACGAGGTTATCCAGACGACCCTACCGAAGGCGAAGGAGCTTCGCCGCGTGGTGGAGCCGATCATCACCCTGGGCAAGAAGCCGAGCCTGGCGAATCGCCGTCTCGCTTTTGACCGCCTGCGCGACCGCGAGATGGTCGTGAAGGTTTTTGATGACCTCGGTCCGCGCTTTGCAAACCGTAACGGTGGCTATCTTCGTATCCTGAAGTGTGGCTTCCGTGTCGGTGACAATGCGCCGCTGGCGCTGGTCGAACTGGTAGATCGTCCGGAAACAGCCGAAGTGGCGACCCCATCGGAGGGTTGATCTCTGCGGTGTTGCTGCGCGAGTAGCAAGATGTAACGCGAAAGGCCGGAGAGTGATCTCCGGCCTTTCGTCGTTTCTGCGGGCGCTGTTGCCAGAAGCTCATGGTGATGACGGAGAGTCGATGGATAGACGTGCGCTGATTGGCGCCGCAGGTGCGCTCCCAATGCTTGCTTGCGCGCCGAAGCATCGGGTTGCCGGGCTTCCGCCTGGGGATTGGCTTGGTGTCGATCCAGCGATTGGTCACAGGCTGCACACGCCGGCCGGTGACGAACGCTTCGACGCAACGGCTGACACCAAGGTGCTGATCGCCGGCGCGGGGATAGGGGGACTCTCTGCTGCGTGGTGGTTTGCGCGAGCGGGCATTGACGACTTCATGGTCGCCGATTTGCAGAGTGCTCCGGGCGGCAACGCGCGCGGTGGGGGCAATTCGATTTCCCGCTATCCGCTCGGCGCGCACTATCTGCCCCTGCCCACCCGAGAGAGCGCGACGCTTCGGCGGCTATTGAGCGACCTTGGGGCACTCGAAGGAGACCCGGATTCGGTGCGTCCGCGATATGCGGAGAGGCTGCTTGTCGCTGCCCCTCAGGAGCGGCTCCTCCGCTTTGGGCACTGGCAGGAGGGGATCGTCCCCGAGGCGGGGCTGAGCGCCGCAGAGCGGGGGCAGATGCAAGCGTTCTTCGAGCTGGTTGCGCGGTTTCGGCGGCGTAGCGCTGCTGGCAAAGCCTTCGCGCTACCGATGGCGGCCAGCAGGTTGGATGGCGACGCGCTCGCGCTGGACCACGTCAGTTTCGCGACGTGGTTGCGCGTTCAAGGGCTAAATTCCGATCCGCTGCACTGGTACGTCGACTACGCCTGCCGCGATGACTTTGGTACCCCCGCTGCGATGGTATCCGCCTGGGCCGGCCTTCATTACTTTGCCGCCCGTGATGGTGAAGCGGAGGGGGCTTCGAGCGACGTGGTGCTCACCGCACCTGAAGGCAATGGATGGATCAGCGAGGGGCTTGCCGCACGCATCGGCGGCGACCGTCTGCAATGCAATGCCATCGTCCGGCGCGTGCGGGCGACGCGCAGCGGATATGAGAGTTGGGTAGAGGACATTGCAAGCGGGCGGGTCTGTCGTGTCCGGTCGAAAGCCATCGTTTGGGCGGGCCCTTTGTTCGTCGCGCCGCGCGTGATCGAGGGCTTGCCCGACAGCGCACGTGACTATGCGGCGCGCATCGACTACGCGCCTTGGGTGGTGGCGCAGTTGTCGTTACATAGTTCTCCACTCGAGCGTCCTGGTGCGCAGCTCGCTTGGGACAACGTGATCTACGGCTCGCGTTCGCTCGGTTACGTGGTCGCCACGCATCAGCGCCTCTCGGCGGCCCAAGCGCCGACGGTGTGGACCTGGTATCACTCGCTCCAAGGTGCGCCCAGCAAGATTCTGCGGCGCGAACTTTTGGCTCAACCGCGGGAACATTGGGTGGCAATGGCCTTAAGCGAGCTCGCGCCGGCCTATCCCGATCTGGTCGACCATGTTTCGAGGATTGACTGTATTCGGCACGGCCACGCGATGGCGCGTCCCTTGCCTGGTTTCCTGGCTGACCCAGCGCGGCACTGGTTTGCGCGGGGGCTGCCAAGCTTGCAGTTTGCGCATGCGGACGTCAGCGGCTTCTCCGTTTGTGAGGAGGCTCATGCGCGCGGCGTGTCGGCGGCGGAGCGCATTGCTGCAGCCTTATGCGGCCGCAAGCCCGACCCCCAAGTGATCTTCGATGTTTGATGAGGCCGACGCGGCGCCCTTCCTGCGATAATCGCGCACCATGAAAACGTTCTTCCTCTATCTGCTGCTCGGCGCGAATGTCTTGCTTGCGCTCATGAACATGACGGGCTTCTCGGCTGCCCCGGGCGGCGAGCCGGATCGCCTGTCGAGTCAGTTGCACCCGGAGAAGCTCAAGATCATAGGCCATGGCGACGACGCGCCAGTGCCTGAGCAGACCGCGGCGGACCCTGCGCCGGCGGCGTCGGAGTCGGCCCCAGTGGTGGCGAGCAGCGAGGCGGCACCCGCGGCTGAACCCGCACCGGTCGAGGCGCCCGCCACCAAGCCCTTGGCGCGGGCCTGTGTTAGCTGGGCCGGGTTGACCAAGGCCCAGGCCGACGCAATTGCGTTGCGTGCGAAAGGGCTCAAGTTCACTACCAAGGAACAGACCGTTAGTGGCACGAGTTCGTGGTGGGTACACCTGCCGCCACAAGCCGATCGGGCCGGCGCGGAAAAGAAGGCCGAGGAGTTGCGCGCGCTCGGCATAACCGATTATTTCATCGTCAAGGATCCGGGCGCCAATCAGAACGCGATCTCGCTCGGGCTCTACAAGAGTGAGGAGTCGGCAAACCGCGCCCTTGAGGCTCTCAAGACTAAAGGGGTGCGCAGTGCCCGGATCGAGGCTCGCGATACCAGCACCATCAAACTGGAAGTGACCGGTCCGGCTGACCAGCTCGCCGGTTTTTCGAGCGACACCTCGTCGCGTGTGCCCAGCGCGACCCGTGCGAACTGTCCGCCCGGACGCTGATTGACGTGACAACACGCCCTCTTGTGGTCGGTCTGACCGGCGGTATCGGTAGCGGGAAGAGTGCTGCTGCGGAGCGCTTCGCAGCATTGGGGGCGGCGATTGTCGATACCGACCAGATCGCCCACCAACTCACCGCAGCGGGCGGTGATGCGATTCCCGCATTGCAGCAGGCGTTTGGCCCCAAAATCATCGGGGCTGATGGTTCCCTTGATCGCGCCGCGATGCGTGCGCTGGCGTTCGGTGACCCGTCGGTGCGACAGCGCCTGGAGGGCATTCTGCATCCGATGATTCGCGCACGCAGCGACGCGGCTGTTGCTGCGGCGCGGGCTGCGCCCTACGTCGTGCTGGTCGTGCCGCTGCTGGTGGAATCGGGGGGCTATCGCTCGCGTTGCGACCGGATTGCGGTGGTTGACGTACCTGAGGCGCTGCAACTGGAGCGCGTCATGCGGCGAAGCGGGCTCGCCCGCGAACAGGTCGAAGCGATCATGGCTGCGCAGGCGTCGCGCGCCCAACGGCGCGCAATTGCAGACGATTTGATCGACAACAGCGGCGACATTGCTGCGCTGCATCGTCAAGTCGATGAGCTCGATCGCCGTTATCGTGCTGGAGCATCAATGCCGGCGCGGCTTTCGTGACAAATTCCCTGCTATGATTTAAAGCAGTTTCTCAAGTTTCGCGTTTTACACAACGACAAACGGACGCCGGAATCGCGCAGTGATTACCTACGAATATCCGCTGAACGAGCGCATTCGCACACTGCTGCGGCTTGAGGATCTGTTCGACAAGGCATTGCACTTCACGCTGTCGGATGGGCCTTACGAACATCACACCGCGCTGGTGAGTGTTTTCGAGATTCTCGATGTTGCCAGCCGCGCTGACTTGAAGGTCGACCTGGTGCAGGAACTGGAGCGCCAGCGCCAGATTCTGTTGTCCTTCCGGCACAACCCCGACATCTCCGAAGAAGCGCTGTCCGGCGCGCTCTACGAAATCGAGCAGGCCAGTGCCGCCCTGTTGGCCATGGCCGGCAAAATCGGCCAGTATCTGCGCGAGAACGAATGGTTGATGAACATCCGCAGCCGCGCGGCGATTCCCGGCGGCGTGTGTGAGTTCGACCTGCCTTCTTACCACTACTGGCTGCACCGCAGTCCCGAAGCCCGTCAGGCGGATTTGCGGGGTTGGATCGGGCCGATGACGCCGATCCGCGAAGGTCTTGCGATCGTGCTGCGCCTGCTGCGCGCCAGTGGCCGGCCGGACAATCTGGTTGCGCATCGTGGCCAATTCCAGATGATGATGGGCGGGCGCAGCGCGCAAATGCTGCGGATACGTCTCGCGCAGGACGAGTCCTTCGTACCGGAAATCAGCGCCAACAAGTACGCGCTGAATGTGCGCTTCGTCGGCGCCGCCAGCGCAGCCCGCACGCGGCAAGCTGAATCTGATGTCGAATTCGAACTGACCTTCTGCAATCTCTGATCGCGCGGCCGCAACCTCCGGCCCGCCGCATCGCTCGAATCCCCTAGACGCGCGCGTTCGAAAAGAGCCGGTATCGCTGCGGAGTCGCAGCGCAAGCGAGCCAGGTTGGGCCTCGCCTGTGCCTACCCCCTTGGCAGGAGTATTGATCGTGGCGAAGCCACAGATCGGCGTCATCGGCATGGGAGTGATGGGCCGCAACCTTGCGCTCAATATCGAAAGCCGCGGTTATACCGTGGCGGTCTACAACCGCTCCTTCGACAAGACCGAAGAGGTGGTGCGTGAGAATCCGGGGCGCAAGCTGGTGTCAGCGCAGTCGCTGGAGGTATTCGTCGCTGCGCTGGAAACCCCGCGCCGCGCCCGCTGTTGACCCCGGGGCGACATCCTGATGGATGGCGGCAACACGCTGTTTACCGACACGATCCAGCGCAACCGTGAGCTGGCGACGACCGGCATCAACTTCATCGGCATGGGCGTCTACGGTGGCGAGGAGAGGGCGCTGAAGTGGCCGTCGATCATGCCGGGCGGGCAGCGCGATGCGTATGAACTGGCTGCGCCGATCCAGCGCGAGATCGCTGCACGTGCACCCGACGGTGAGCCCTGCGTGACCTACATCGGCCCTGACGGCGCCGGCTACTACGTGAAGATGGTGCACAACGGCATCGAGTACGGCGACATGCAACTGATCGCGGAGGCTTACGCGCTGCTCAAGGGCGTCGCGGGTCTGTCGAACGACGAACTGGCTGACACGTTCGCCGACTGGAATACGGGCGAGTTGGACTGCTTCCTGATTGAGATCACCGCCCAGATCTTCCGCAGGCGCGATGCGGAGACCGGCGGCTATCTGGTCGATGCGATCCTCGACAAGGCAGGCCAGAAAGGCACCGGCAAGTGGACCTCGCAGTCCGCACTGGATCTGGGCGTGGCCTTGCCCTTGATCACCGAGTCCGTGTTTGCGCGCTGCATTTCCGCCTTGAAGGACGAGCAGATGGCCGCAAGCACCGTTTTGGCTGGCCCTGCCGCGGCACCGTTCGAGGGCGATCGCGCGGCCTTCGTCGAGGCGTATGCGCTGCT
>JAJZLD010000280.1 GCA_021803785.1 Pseudomonadota bacterium
TGACAAGCTGTTCCGCTTCGGCGTAGTCGAGTAGATCGAGCTGATTCTGATAGAAGTGTGCGACATGCAGGAAGGCGTCGCGGACACGCGCTTCGGGCGCAACCTTGCAACGTGCGACGAGCAGAGCGTGCGGGTTGCCCGCGTCCCCCATTGCCAGTGCCAGCCGGTAGATGCCATCCGTGTTGCTTTCGGCCATACCATCGCTGGAGCGAATGGCGCTGTCGAGAAAGGCATCTTCATGCAGGGCGACCTGCGGATGATTTTCGTCCTCGTTCGCGACCTGTTCATAGCCGGGCCGCGCGACGGCAACGATTGCGCCGACCGGGCCTTTCGGCGACGCGCTGACGGCGTAGAGCGTGACCTCCGAGGCGTCGAGCACATCGCGCATGGCGGTGACGAGGCGCAAGGTCATCTGCTCGCGATCGCGGCTCGATGACATCGCGCGTACCTGGCCGAGCAGCTTGAGCATGCTTTGGTCAGGAGCTCCGGCAAGACTGGCAAGACCTTTTTTATCGCTCATGTCAGCATAGGCTGTGTGGGTTAGTCGCTTAACGGCAGGTGCTGCAAGCGCTTGAGCGCTAGATTTCGCGTCTCAGCACGCCAATTGGGGGCGCCCAGTCCTCGCCGCCTTTCTTTTTGCGCGTCACCAGGGTGAGCTGGGCCGGCTGGAAGACGTTGGCATTATGCGTTACTGGGGTCGTAATCAGGTATTGCGCCCGTGTTGCGCGCAAGAATGCGCCGACCCGGTCGATGTTGGCAACGTCGAGGTGTGCGAAGGGCTCGTCGATGAAGACGAAGCCGCCGGGGCGGGCGTCGTCCATCAGCAGACCCACCAGCAGGATCAGCGATTTCATCACCTGCTGGCCGCCAGATGCCTCGCCGTCGTTGAGCGTCTGCACGCCCTTCTGGTCGAAGTCGAAAGCCACTTCAAGCCCGGCCGACGAGAGCGTCGCGTCTTCGTTTTCCAGCAGTGGCGTGGGGCATTCGACTCGGATGCCTGCGAGGTCGCCCAAGGCGCGCAGGTTCTTGGCGTACTGACGCACGGTGGCGCGCAGCTTCGCGATGTAGGCGGCTCGCGCCTCGTCCACCAGGATGCGGGTGCGTTCGCAGTAGCCACTGCGGTCGCGGTAGTCGCGTTCGCGGGCGTCGAGTTCGAGCTTGAGCTTGTCGCGCACGATCAGCACCTGATCGTCGGTCGCCCAGTCACCTTCGTTGAGCCGGCGCTTCAGGCGTGCCAGTTCGTTGCGCGCGCCAGCAAGGCCATTGAACTGTTCGGCCAGCCCAGCCAGCGTCTCGGGCGCCAGCCAGTGGCGCGGCATGCCACGGCGCTTGTCGCGCAAGCGCATCAGGCGGGCCGCCTGTTCGAGCCGTTGCGGTTTGTCGTCGGCTTTGAGGCGCGCGAGCGCCTCGCGGGCAACGCGCAGTTCATCCTTGCGACGATTGGCTTCGATGTCGATGCCGCGCAGGCTCTCTTCGCAGCGGGTGACTTCGGCGCGGGCCGCTTCGCGTTGCGCTTCGGCAGCTTGCTTGGCTGCGCGCGCGATCGCCTGCTCCTGCGCAGCGGCTTCAAATTCGGATGCGCGAGCGAGCATCAGCTCTGCGGCTTGCAGGCCGAGGAGCTTTTCGCGGCACGCACGCAGGCGGGCATCGGCTTCGTCCTGCTGGTTCTGCGCTGTCTGCAGGCGGGCGTCCAACTCGCGGAGTTCGGCGTTCAGCGCATCGACCCGCGCGGTGCGGGCGAGGGCGCCGAACCAGAATTCGTGCGGCACGCCCAAGTGCCGAGCGCCGCGGCGCTCGCGGTGGTAGCCGTCACGTGTAATCCAGTCCTGGTCTTTCGGCAGGTGCTTGGCGGCGTCGGCGTTTTCGACTCGCTGAATGCGGTTGAGCAAGTCGGCCAGCCAACGCGGCGGGTCGCCCGCAAAGCGCACCACTTCGAGCAGGCTGCCGGGCACAGCCCCCGGGCAGGGCGAGCGGTCGGCGACGAGGAAGTGGCGGAAACGCTCCTGTTCGCCGAGCGACCAGGCCGCATGGCGATCGTTCTCGTCTTCGAGCAGCAGCAGCGAGCGGTATGGTCGCAGGATCGCTTCGACGGCACCTTGCCAGGCCGGATCGGTGACTTCGGTGAGTTCTGCCAATGCGAAGTGTTCGATGCCTTCGTCATTGAGCAGCCTGCGGAAGCGGCGCACGTCCGCTTCCTGCGGCGGGCCGGCCTTGTCGCGCGTTTGCCGTAACTGCTCGGTCACTTCCTCGAAGCGTGCCTTGAGCGAGCGGACTTCGCTGCGTGCGGCGTCGGCGGCGGCAAATGCGGCGGAGGCTTCTTCTTCACTGGCGAGGGCATCGGCGCCGTGTTCGCGGCTGACACGCTCGCGCAGCGCGTCGCGTTCGGCGAGCAGGCGCTCGATGTCGCGCAGACGGTCGCGCGCAGTCAACCACAACGCGTCCTGTTCAGCCAGCCGCGCCTTGGCCTTGGCTAGCGCTTCGCGCGCTTGGGTGCGTTCGCTGTCGAGTTCCGCGAGCCGGGCATTGGCGCTGGCAACGACCTCGGTGCGCTCACGCATATCGACGCGCGCGCCGCGCAGCTTACCGCGTGCTTCGGCGATTTCGCGCGTGAGGTCGGCCACTTCGAGGCGCGGAATGATCTCCGCTTCCAGCGCCTGGGTTTCGCGCGTGAGGTCGCGCCACTCCATGTAGCGGTCCGCTTCGAGCCGTTTGGCCTCGGCCTGGGCGCGGAGCCTCTCAAGATCGAGCGCGAGCGACTCGAGTTCGCGTAGCGCGTTGTGTTGCTCGGTGCGCGCGGTCTGGTAATTGTCTAGCACTTCCTTGTCGCCGAATACGTCGAAGACCAGGTCGAGCAGGGCGCGCGGCGAGTATTCGCACAGTTTGTCGGTGTCGCCTTGTTCGAGCGCGAGCACCTTCGCGATGGCGGGCGTCAGACCTGCGTAGGCGAGCCGCGTCTGGTAGTCGCGCAGACCCACCCACTGCGCACGTTCGTCGAGCTCCTCGATCGCGACAATGCCGTCTTCGATCGTGTATTCGCGCGTCCAGTCGCCTCCGGCGCGTTTGATGCGGCAGGCGAGCGTGACGTCGTCCTTAAGGCAGGGGAAGAATGGACGCTTGCCGGTCGGCCCCGGCCGGTTGGCGACGGTCGCGCGGATCCACGCCACACCGGCGTTGGCGCGGCGGACGTAGCGGCGGAACTCGCGTTTGCCGGAGCAGCGCAGCGCGAACAGCGTGCGCAGGGCATCCAGCAGTGTGGTCTTGCCGGAGCCGTTGGGGCCGACGATGGTGATGATCTGGGCGTCGAGCGGCACCGTGAAGCGGCGCCAGAAATCCCAGTGGACCAATTCGATTTCGCGGATGTGGAACATGCGGGATCAGGCGTCCGTGGAATCGGTTTGGGGGGCGGAGGGCGCAGAGGCTGTGGCGTTGGCAGGTGGTGCGTCGAACGCTGCCTCGTCCTCCTCCATATCTTCGGGCTGCGGCAGCGCGTGGCCTGCGGCGGCTAGCACGTCGGCCAGGGTGCCGTTGACGATGCGGTCGGCGAGCACGCGGTAGTCGAGCAGCACGTCGAGCAGCGGGCCTTCGTGGATCATGCCGTTGCGGCGTTCGATGAAGCCAAGTCGCGCAAGCTTGCCGAGCGCGAAGTTGCGCACCTTGGTCTTGCCGCCCAACTGGCTGCCGAAATCGGCGAGCAGCGACGCCTCGGAGATCGCGCCCGAGACTTCCTCGCCGTGGGGAATCGGTTTGTCCTGTCCGAACATGTCGTTCTGGCCGTTGTCGTCACGTTCGCGGCGTCCGAGCTGGCGCTCGCGCTTTGGCAGGATGATCAGCGCCCAGATCACGATCAGCAGCGCGATCTCGTCGCGCGTCAGGCCCATCGTGCTGGCCTGGTAGTCACGCCCGCCGAACACGGCATCGAGCATGTCTTCCTGCAAGCCGACCGCGACATGCGCGGCGAACGGGTTGTCCAGCAGCACCAGGCCGACCTGCGCGAGGCGATGCTCCAGTTCATGGCGGAAGGTTTCGTCGACCAGCGCGCGCTTGACCTGCGTATCGGTTCGGGGCAGCCAGCGATGGGCCAGCAGGCGCGCGGTAAGCGTTGTGATTTCGTGTTCCATGCCGCGTCAGTGAAGTGCAGAAAGCGCTGGGTGGAGGTAGGCGACGGCTGTGATGTTCAGCGCGACGGTCAGCCAGAAGCTTGCCTGGAAGGACATCTTGCGATTCTTGTGTCGGAACATGTGCTGGGCCAGCAGGCCGCCGGGCCATCCGCATGCCAGGTCCAGCAGATGCAATGTGGACTCCGGAGTCCGTCGCCCCGCGCCCGCTGCTTTGCTTTTGTCGAGGTTGTAGGCGAGTAGCGAGATCACGCTCATCACCGCATAGGCGGCGCCGAGCAGCATCATGCCGCTCAACTGCCAGGCCACCAGCGGCACGGCCAGCGCAACCAGGCCTGCCAACCGAGGGAATGTCGGTGCACTGCGGCCGCCGCGCGGTTGGCGCGACTGGTTGTCGGCAGAACCCATCCACGCGGGCGCCTTGACCGAGGTCGCACGTGCGCGCCCCTTGGCATCGACGCCTATGCGGT
>JAJZLD010000281.1 GCA_021803785.1 Pseudomonadota bacterium
TAGCGGATCGCGTTGGATACCAGGTTTGCCATCACCTGCCGCACGCGCAGGCCGTCGAGCACCAGCGGCGGCACCTGCGGCGCGACCGAAAGCTGCAAGGCGAGCCCGCGCTCGGCGGCCATCGGCGCAAACAGCGAAGCGACATCCTCAGCCAGCGCGCGCACATCGGTCGGCTGCGGATCGAGCGAGAGCCGGCCCGCTTCGAACCGGGCGAGGTCGAGCGCATCGTTCAAGATCGACAGCGCGACCCGCGCCGAACGCGCCACCACGCCCAGCTGATAGTGCTGGTTTTCGTCGAGTCGGCCATGCGTCAGCGCGTCGACCATACCGGTCACACCGTTCATCGGCGTGCACATTTCGTGTGACAAGGCAGCCAGGAAGGCGGCCTTGCGGTCGGCCGAATCCAGCGCCGCATCGCGCGCCTCAGCCAGCGCCGCCTCGCTTGCCTGCCGGCGAGTCACCTCGCGCTGCAGCCGCCGATTCCAGACGACGATGATGCCGATCACCAGCGCCATCACCGCCAGCGCCGGCAGGCCGATCGACAGCGCCTTCTGCCACGGCAACACGAATCGGTACTTCGGCACCAGCCAGCGTTCATTGAGCGGGTGCACTTCGGCCGGCGACAGTGAATCGAGCGCAAGCCCGAGTAGCGAGGCCAGCTCGGGCCAATCGCTGCGCACCGCGATGTGCACCTCGCTCGGCGCCTCGACCCAACTGCCGGCCACTTTCAGCGCGCCGGCGTAATCCTTGGCGAGGTGCGGCGCCACGACGGTCAGATCGTTGAAACTTGCCTCGGCTTCGCCGCGCGCCACCGCATCGAGCGCCTGCTCCAGGGTATCGAACTCGATGACATGGACACCCGGGTAGTTGCGCGCAAGTCGCGGCACCAGGAAATGACCGCGCTTCATCGCCACGACCTTGCCAAGGTACTGCCCCGGCTCGTAGAAGAAGTCGCCTTCGCTGCGCGTGACCGCCACGGTGGCGGTCGTCAGCAGCGGGCCGGCGAAACGCGCGAACTCCTCGCGTTCGGCGCTGCGCGAAAGACCCAAGGCGAGATCGATCTCGCGTGTGGCAAGTGCACGCTGCAGGTCAGCCAGGGTGTAGGCGCGTGGGGTCTCGATGCCAACGCCGAGTCGCCGCGCAAGGAGATCGAACTTGTCGGCGATTAGGCCCTGCATGCGGCCATGCGGCCCCCGCTCGGTCAGCGGCGCGTCGTTGGCGATATAGCCGACGCGAAGGCGCGGATGCGCGGCCAGCCACGCGCGCTGGGCTGCGTCGAGCTGCAAAGGGGTTGCGACCGGGGCCAGCAGAAGCGGCACCGGCGCCCAACGACGCACGACCGCCGCGCGTTCGTCGGCGCCAATCGTGGCAATCGCGCGATCGAGCAGCGGCGCGAGCGCGGCGGCATGGCGTCCGACACCAAAGCGCAGGCCGGAATCGATCGGCACCGGGCCGCGCACCGAGAGGTTGGAGAGCAAGCCGCGTTCGACCTGATACTCGGCCGGTGCGAGCGCGCCGAAATAAGCGTCGGCACGCGCTTCGGATACGGCGCGCAGCGCATCCGCCGTCGTCGGCACCCTGAGCAACTTTGCGCGCGGGTAGCGCTGCGGCACCAGCTCAGCGGCGGCATAGCCCTCCTCCACCGCCACGGTGCGCCCTTCCAGCGTGGCGTCCGGCGACAGGCCACGGGTATCGCGCCGGGCGATCATCACGACCGGCGTGTCGAGGTAGGGCTGCGTGAAGTCCATGAAGCGTTCGCGCTCGCCGGTGCGACCGATCGACGGCACCACGTCAATCTCGCCCGCACGCACTTTGGCGAACAGCGCGGCGGCGTCGCGTTCGACACGGATTTCGTAGGTCGCGCCGATGCGCCGCGCGATCAGCTCGAGCATGTCGGCCGACATACCGATGTAGCGCCCTTCTGCGCTGAACTGTTCGATCGGCGCCCAGTCCTTGCGCGCAACGCCGACCCGGATCACCGGATGCGCAGCCAGCCATGCACGCTCGGACGGCGTGGCTTCAACCTGTTCGGCACCGGCGGGTAGGGTCGAGAGAACGAGGACGGCGGCGCACACACGCGCAGCCCAGGCTGCAACGGCGACAAACGAAGGGCGGATGGGGGACATGGCGCGATGATAACGGCGCGCCGGCCCGGCTACCCGCGGCACAGTTCGCAAGATCGGCAGGGAAGCCCGGCGCGGCTTCAGCGCGCGCCACCTGCCGCGATCGGTGCCGGCCCCGGCGGATCGGCTAGAATTGCGGTTTTTGCAAGCGGAGCGAAGCATGTTCTCCGGAATCGTGGCCGCAGTCGGCCGCATCGTTGCGGTGACCCCGCTCGACCAAGGCGTCCGCCTGACCACCGATGTTGGCGACTGGGATCTTTCCGATGTAGCGCTCGGTGATTCGATCGCCCACAACGGCGTGTGCCTGACCGTGATCGCGAAGGAAGGCCAGCGGATGCAGTTTGACGTGTCGGCCGAAACGCTGGCCTGCACTGTCGGACTTGCCGAGCCGGGCGAGGTGAACCTCGAGAAGGCGCTGCGTCTGGCGGACCGAATCGGTGGCCACCTTGTCAGTGGCCACGTCGATGGCGTAGGCGAAGTGCTGAAGTTCGCGCCGATCGGCGAGAGCCACGAGCTGGTGATCCGTGCCCCGCGCGCATTGGCCGGTTACATCGCCCGCAAAGGATCGATCACGGTGGATGGTGTGAGCCTTACAGTGAACCGCATCGAAGGCACGGATTTCTCGATCAACCTGATCCCGCACACGGTTGAAGTCACGACCCTCAAGCGCCTTACGCCGGGAGCCAAGGTGAACCTCGAAGTCGACCTGATCGCCCGTCACGTTGAGCGCATGCTGGCCTGGGAAAAAGAAGCGTCAGCCTGCGACATGCAGACCGGCGGAGGGCAATCATGAGCGTACTGGCACCGATTACCGCGATCATCGAAGACATCCGCGCCGGCAAGATGGTGGTACTGGTGGATGAAGAGGATCGCGAAAACGAGGGCGACCTGGTTCTTGCCGCCGAGCATGTCACGCCTGAAGCGATCAACTTCATGGCCAAGCATGGCCGCGGTCTGATCTGCCTGACGCTCACGCAACAGCGTTGCAAGCAGCTCGGCCTGAGCTTGATGGTGAAGGACAACCGCTCGCCCTTTTCCACCGCCTTCACCACCTCGATCGAGGCGGCGGAGGGGGTAACGACCGGCATCTCGGCGCAGGACCGTGCGGTCACCGTGCAGGCAGCCGTCGCACGAAACGCTACGCCGGATTCTATCGTGCAGCCGGGCCACATTTTTCCGCTGATGGCGCAACCCGGCGGGGTACTGGTGCGAGCCGGCCACACCGAAGCCGGTTGCGATCTCGCGCAGCTGGCCGGTTGCGAGCCTGCGGCGGTGATCTGCGAAATCCTCAAGGACGACGGCACGATGGCGCGCCTGCCGGATCTGCTGGAATTTGCGAAGGAACACGATCTGAAAATCGGCGCAATCCGCGATCTGATCGAGTACCGCGCCCAGGCCGAGGTGCTCATCGAGCGCGTCGCTGAAAAGACCGTTGAGACCGCACATGGGCCGTTCCAGCTCTGCGCGTTCGCTGACCGGGTATCGGGCGATGTGCATCTGGCGCTGTCGCGCGGTGATGTCCACCCCGACACCGAGGCACTGGTGCGGGTGCACGAGCCGGTTTCGGTGCTGGACTTTATCGACCCTGCCGGCAGTAACCACAGCTTCAGCATTGACGATTCGCTGCGCCGCATTGCCGCGCACGGTAACGGCGTGCTGATTCTGCTGCGCAGACCCGAAAGCGGCGAAGAACTGATCGCCAGACTCACACCGCACAGCAACCGCCGCCCGGCGCACAAGTGGGACCCGCGGATTTTCGGTATCGGCGCGCAAATCCTGCGCAACTTGGGCGTTGGCAAGATGCGCGTGCTCGCAAGCCCGCGCAAGATTCCCAGCATGACCGGCTTCGGCCTCGAGGTCACCGGTTACGACGCGCCAACCGCCTGACCCCAAACATTGCACGGCGCCCGCAGGGCGCCAACAAGGACTGACATGCCCCGCTTCGAGAAGATTGCCGAGATCACCCCTGACCTCAATGGCGCCGGCCTGCGTATCGGGATCGTGATGAGCCGTTTCAACCAGTACGTGTGCGAAGGCCTGTTGTCGGCCGCAACCACTGAACTGATCAACCGCGGCGTTGCCCATGATGCGATCCAGATCGCCACCGTGCCCGGCGCACTCGAGATTCCGCTGGCGCTGCAAACGATGGCACGATCGGGCCGTTTCGATGCGCTGATCGCGCTCGGCGCAGTGATCCGCGGCGAGACCTATCACTTTGAACTGGTGTCGAACGAACAAGGCGCCGGTATCACCCGCGTCACACTCGACGAGAGCATCCCGATCGCGAACGGTGTGCTGACGACCGAGGATGACAACCAGGCCGAATTCCGCATGCATCAAAAAGGCACCGAGGCCGCTCAGGCGGCAATCGAGATGGCCAACCTGCAAAAGGCACTCCGCGCATGAACACCCCAACCCCGAACAAAACGCCGCGCCGCCTGGCGCGCGAACT
>JAJZLD010000282.1 GCA_021803785.1 Pseudomonadota bacterium
GTGGTCATGGTTTGTCCTCTTCAAAGGTCAAGGTCGATATTCACAATCAACCTCTTACCATGACCACCCCTCTCTACAAGCCGCTCCGGGCTTTTGCACACTAATCAGAACACTACCGCGTGCCGATGCGTGCCGGCAGTTCGCGCCGCAGCCAGTCGACAAACAACCGGGTACGTGCCGGCAGCAAGCGTGCTTGCGGATACACCACGCTGACCGGCACCGGCGGCAGGCAGTATTCCGGCAACACCAGTTGAAGCCGTCCGGCGGCGAGCAGATCGCGCACCTGGTAGGAGAGGAACATGCCGATGCCAAGGCCGTCGACGCAGGCATCGATCAGCGGCGCGGCCTGGCTGGCAGCAAGCGGGCCGCTGACCACCACCTCATGCCGCACGCCATCTTCGAGGTACTGCCACTCCGCGCGCGGCGTAACAACGGTAAAGCGCAGGCAGGCGTGCCGGGCCAGTTCGCGCGGATGGCGCGGCGTGCCGGCGCGCGCGAGGTAGTCGGGGCTTGCACACCACATGCGGCGTACTTCGCCAACCGGATGCGCGATCAGGCCGGAGTCGGGCAGGTGGGCGATACGGATGCCGACGTCCACGCCTTCCTCGACCATGTCCACGATGCGGTCGAACAGCAAGGCCTCGACGCGCACCTCGGGGTGCTGGCGCGTGAACGCACTCGCCAGCGGCACCACGTGCATGCGGCCAAAGAGCGCCGGCGCGGTAAAGCGCAACGGGCCGCGCGCCACTTCCCCCGGTTGCCCGAGCAGGGCCTCGGCATCGCTGATTTCGGCCAGGATGCGCTGGCAGCGCGCATGGAATTCGCGCCCCTCCGGCGTCAGCGCCATGCGCCGCGTGGTGCGGTTGAGCAAGCGCACGCCGACGCGTTGCTCCAGCCCGGCGAGCAGACGCACCATCGATGGGGTCGATAGTTGCATCGCCTCGGCCGCTGCCGTCAGGCTGCCGGCCTCGACGATGCGTACGAAGGCTTCCATCTCGCGCAGTTTGTCCATGGGCCGATTATTTATCCGAATTGCGGAACAATCCATTCCGGAATTACGCATTTATCCGGCGGACGAATCGATCGATCATGCGCGCCTTCCCCGCAGCCCTGTCGCACGCCGCGTCATCGTCCTGACATGTTGCGTCGCGCATGCTGCGCCCCTCGACTTCCGGAGGCCCGAGATGATCACGCTCTACACCTACGCCCAGTCCGGCAACTGTCACAAGGTTCGCCTCTTCCTTGGCCTGCTTGGTCTGGCCTTCGAGGCGCGCGAACTGAACCTCGCACAGGGCGAGCACAAGACCGAAGAGATGCTCGCGCTCAACCCGTTTGGTCAGGTGCCTGTGCTCTCCGATGGCGAGAAGACCTTCTCGGATTCGCAGGCGATTCTGGTCTACCTCGCGCGGCGTTATGGCGCCGATCACTGGTTGCCGCTTGACCCCGAGGGCCTCGCCAAGGTGACCCGCTGGCTTGCGGCGGCGGCCGGCGAAGTGCAATACGGGCCTGCGGCCGCGCGCGTGGCGGTGATCTTCCGCGGCGAAGCACCCTCGGACGATGCTCGCACCCGCACCACCCGCCTGTTGCAGGCGATGTCGCGCACCCTCGCGCTGGGCGAATGGCTGGCGGGTGACCAGCCGACGATCGCTGATGTCGCGGTCTTCCCCTACCTCTCGGTTGCTCACCACGGCCTGATCGACCTGAGCCCCTTCCCGCGTGTACGCGACTGGCTCGCCCGCGTGGCGGCGCTGCCCGGCTTCGTGCCCATGCCGGAACTGACGCCTGCCTTCGCCGACCGCCTCGCCACCGTCCAGGCTGTGCAGACCGCCAAGGCGGCCTGAGTGGCGTCGCCAGGCCGATCAGCTTTGACCTGAGTCGCATCCGGCGCGCCACCAGCGCAGCACAATGGGGCTGCCCGCCGGGTGCGTGCATTGGCTGCGTGCCGCGGGCGCGAGGGCAGCCGATGGCCTACATTGCACATCTACCGCCGGATCAGGCGCTCACCAGCCTGCGCAGTTCGCTGCAGGGCTTGAGCAGCGCCGAGGCGGCGCGCCGCCGCGCCGAGTTCGGCCCCAATCGTGTTGAAGCGGCCAAGCGGGTCTCGCCCTGGCTCGCGTTTTTGCGCGAGTTCACCCATTTCTTTGCGCTGATCCTGTGGCTCGCAGCGGGCCTCGCGCTGATGGCCGACTACTACCAGCCGGGTAGCGGCATGCGGCCGCTTGCCTTTGCGATTCTCGGCGTCATCGCGGTCAACGGCGTCTTCTCGTTCTGGCAGAGCTGGCGCGCAGAGCGCGCGCTTGCGGCCCTGCGCGAGCTGCTGCCGCAACGCGTTCGTCGCCTGCGCGACGGAGTTGAGCAAACCGTCGACGCCGACGAACTGGTGCCGGGCGACATCATCATGCTTGGCGAGGGCGACAAGGTGCCGGCTGATTGCCGCATCCTCGCCACCGACGGTATCCGCATCAACCTCGCGACGCTCACCGGCGAGGCGCAGGCGCGTTCGGGCCTGGTCGAAGCGGTGGCGGAGCCGGATCCGCTGGCCGCCCGCAACCTGCTGCTGGCGGGTACGCTGGTCGTGTCGGGCAATGCAACGGCGCTGGTCTTCGCGACGGGCATGCGCACCGAATTTGGCCGCATTGCTCATCTGACCCAGACCGCCGGCGAGGCGGAATCCCCGTTGCAGCGCGAGATCCGCCGTGTCTCGCGCATCGTCGCGGTGCTCGCCGCCGCCTTGGGTGTGGTGTTCTTCGTCATCGGTCGCGTGATCGGCCTGCCGTTCTGGGACACCTTCATGTTCGCGATTGGCGTCATCGTCGCCAACGTGCCAGAGGGCCTGTTGCCCACTGTCACCTTGTCGCTCGCCATGGCGACGCAGCGCATGGCGCGGCGCAATGCCCTCGTGCGGCATTTGCCGGCGGTCGAGGCGCTCGGCTCCACGACCGTCATCTGCTCGGACAAGACCGGCACGCTGACCGAGAACCGGATGTCCGTGCGGCGCTGGTATGTCGCGCCGGGGGTGGATGCCGTACCAGAAGCGTTACGCGCCGTTGCGGGCCTCTGCCACGACCTGCACTTTACGGCGGGCGAAGCAAGCGGCGACCCGATGGAACTCGCACTCTGGCAGTTCGCCGGCAAACCGCCAGCTTCCCAGCGCTGCGGCGAACTGCCCTTTGACGCGGATCGGCGCCGCATGTCGGTGATGCACGCCGTCGACGACACGGTTCATCTGCGCTGCAAAGGTGCGCCGGAATCGGTGATCGCCTGTTGCAGCACGCGCTGGACGCCCCAGGGCGAAGCGCCACTGAGCCATACCGAGCGCGTCGAACTCACGCGCGTCCAGGAGGCCATGGCTGCCGATGGCCTGCGCGTGATCGCGTGTGCCGAGCGGCGTTTCGCGCCCGGTGCGCCGGTGCATGAAGGCGGGCTTTGCCTGGTCGGTCTCATCGGGCTGGAAGATCCGCCGCGCGCCGATGTGGCCGAGGCGGTGTCACGCTGCCACATCGCCGGGATACGCGTGATTATGGTGACCGGCGATCACCCCAGCACCGCGCTTGCTATCGGGCGCGAGATCGGGCTGATCCGTGGTGCAACGCCGGTGGTGCTGCGCGGTGACTCGATTCGCCGCATGACGCCAGCGCAACTGCAACTGGCGCTCGATGCGCCCGAGGTGATCTGCGCCCGTGTGAGCGCGGAGCAGAAGATGCTGGTGGTGCAGGCACTGCAACGCAAGGGCGAGATCGTTGCGGTGACGGGCGATGGTGTGAATGATGCGCCGGCCTTGAAGACCGCCGACATCGGCATCGCGATGGGGCGCAGCGGCACCGACGTGGCGAAGGAAGCCGCCGATCTCGTGCTGCTCGACGACCACTTCGGCAGCATCGTCAATGCGGTGGAGGAGGGGCGTGCGGTGTTCGCCAACATCCGCAAGTTCCTCACCTACATTCTCACTTCGAACATCCCGGAGATCGTGCCTTACCTCGCCTTCGTGTTGCTGCGCATTCCGCTGCCGCTGACGGTGATCCAGATTCTCGCCGTCGACCTCGGCACCGATCTGCTGCCGGCGCTGGCGCTGGGTGCCGAACCGCCGCGCGACGACGTAATGCACCAAGCGCCGCGCAAGCGAGGCGAACGGCTGCTCAACTGGCCGCTGTTGCTGAGGGCTTACCTGTGGCTTGGCCTGATCCAGGCGGCGCTGGCGATGACGGCATTCTTCGTCGTGCTGCAGCACGATGGCTGGCGCTGGGGCGAGATGCTCGGCCCGCAGGACCCGACTTACCTTGCGGCCACCACCGCCTGCCTGGCCGCGATCGTCTGCGCCCAGGTCGCGAATCTCTTTGTCTGCCGTGATCCGCTCGAAGCGTCATGGCGGCTTCCGCTTTGGAGCAATCGCCTGCTGTGGGTCGGCCTCGGTTGCGAGCTGCTTCTGCTCGCTCTGATCGTGTACGCACCGGCACTGCAAAGCCTGTTCGGCACCGCTGCGCTGCCGCTGGGGCTGTGGCCCTGGCTGGCTTTGGGGGCCGCGCTGCTCTTCGCGCTTGAAGAAAGTCGCAAGGCCTGGGCGCAGACGA
>JAJZLD010000283.1 GCA_021803785.1 Pseudomonadota bacterium
GCCGTATCGAGTGTGCTGATGCGGCTGGCGGCGGATGAGGGTTTGCCGGCATCGGGGGGTAGCACTGCCAACCCGGCCTTGCGGGCGCCATCTGCATGCTGTTCCGGCGCGCCGCGAACCGCTACCGGCTGAAGGCCGTAACGCCGCAGCAGGCTTGCCACGCCGGCCCAGTCCATGCGTTCGGGCAAGGATGTCCCGGAAACATCGATGACGGTCGGCTCGCCGGCGAAGAATTCGCCCATGCCGCCCAGCATCGCGTGCATGGCATCGGCAAGTTTCATTACGTTGGGATCCCGCACCACGGCCGTCATGGCCTGGAGTGTTCCGCCCTTGAATTCAATCGTTTTGCCGTTGCTGCGATTGGCCTGCATGCCTGTCATGTACCGGTAATTTTGCGCAAAGTTTACCATCGCCCCCGGCCTGCGCCGGCGGAAATGCTGCTGTCTGTTGAATCTGTCAGTGCAGGTTTGGCGGCGGGGTGTCGAACAGCGCCCGTGCCTCGTCTGCGCTGAAGCGGTATTCGTGGTTCGACAGGTCGTCGGAGACCACCACTTCGCCGTGATCCGCGAGCAGGCTCTCAATCTCTTCCCGCCCGAGGGCGCGCAGCGTCGCACCGATTTTTTCCCGGTCGGGCGGATAGTCATGCCTAACGGGTTTGGGTTCGAAAACCCGCAGCGTTTCTTCGTGGAAGAGGCGCTGAAGCAAGACCGATGCATCAAGCGACAGCAACTCGCTTGGCTTGACGGTTTGGGCGAGGCTCTGAACGCGGCGCCAGCCATCGGCATCCTTCTCGTCCGCTGCGGGGAGCTTCTGCAGGAACAAGCCTGCCGCGTTGTCGCCGTCGGCAGCGAGGAATAGGGCGGCGGGCGCCTGCTCCGACTGTTGCAGATAGTGCTCGAATACCGCGGCGATGGTTTCGCCTTCGAGCGGCACATAGCTTTGGTAGGGCTGTTGCATGCCTTCAACATCAAGCGAAAGCAAGAGCCGGCCGTCGCCCAGCAGTTCGCTGATCGAATTGCCGACGATAGGACCTTCGGACTTTGCGAACCCGCGCAGGTTGAGTGTTTCGGAGCAATCGATCACCAGCAGTGATACCGCGCCGTGGCCGGATAGCTGGAAGGTGATCCGGCCAGGGGTCTTAAGATTGCCGGCAATGATCGCCGTAACCGCCGCCATCTCGCCAAGCAATGAACGAACTGCAGGCGGGTAGTTACGGTTGCGCTGGATTTGGCGCCACACCGGCCCTAATTGAACGAGGGCGCCGCGAACGTCGAGATCCTCGAATAGAAAGCGCTGGATAAGGTCCATCTTCAATCCTTCAGGGTTTGTGCGAACGCGGCTTCATCAAGGCCCACCAGCAGTCTTCGCCCGCCGCTGATAATTGGGCGTTTGATTAGGCTTGGCTTGGCAACCATCAAGTCAATTGCCTTTGCTTCATCGATGTCTTTCTTGTCGGAGGGGGCTAGGCCGCGCCAGGTTAGGCCTTGCGTGTTGAGTAGCTTCTGCCAACCAACCTGATTGGCCCACGCCTGCAGCGTCGCCGCATCGATGCCGGATTTTTTGTAGTCGTGAAAGGTGTAATCGACGTGGTTGGCAGTCAGCCAGTCGAACGCCTTCTTCATGCTGTTGCAGTTCTTGATGCCGTAGATCGTGATCACTTGAGTGCGTGGGGTCGGGAAGAAAATCACGCAATTATCGCTGATCGGGCGTAAACAGTTGCCGTTTCGGTCGTAGTGCATCCATAATGATTCGAGCAGGATTTCTAGGTTGTTGAATTGCGCGTGATCCAGCCGTCCCCAAAACGGTGAATGTTCGTCGGCTTTGCCTCCCTGAATTCCGTGCCAACGGGGCCGCCAGCCCCACAAAATAGTTATTTTTCGATTCGAGGACGCATCGACATGGCAACTGGTATCGTCAAGTGGTTCAATGACTCCAAAGGTTTCGGCTTCATCACCCCTGATGGTGGTGGCGACGACCTCTTTGCCCACTTCTCCGCAATTCAGTCGAAGGGTTTCCGCACCCTGGCTGAAAACCAACGCGTGACTTTCGACATCGTCGAAGGCCCGAAGGGCAAGCAGGCAGCGAATATCCGCCCGGCCGAGTAAGTTGTTGCGGACTCGCAAATGTGAAACGCCCGGCTTGCCGGGCGTTTTGCTTTTTGCTGCTGCTACCTGTTCGGCGCCCACTGCGAACGCTGTTGTTCTGAAGCTCGTACGGACTATTCGGCGCAGCCGGTTTCGAGTTGATAGCGGGCGTGGGTGTCCTGCGCCAGTTTGCCGACGAGCCAGGGCATCGCTTGCTTGAGCGTGTCGGCCAAGGTCCAAGGCGGATTCAGCACGACGAGGCCGCTGCCATGCATGCCCAGCCCACTCAGCGCGGGCTTATGCACCGACAGCGTGACATGCAGCCAGGACTTGGCGGGCAGTTCCTTGAGCTGCCGCGGCAATTCGTGGCATTCGGGCCGTTGCAGCAGGGGATACCACACCGCATAGGTGCCGGTGGCAAAACGTTGCAGGGCGTCCTGCAGCGTGCTGACTACGGTGCGGTAGTCGCTCTTGACCTCGTAGGGCGGATCGATCAGGACCAGGGCACGGCGTGGCGGCGGCGGCAGGAAGGCCTTCAGCCCCTTGAAGCCGTCGGCGCGACCGACGATCAACTGCTTGGCGAGAGGCTCGAAGTTCTTGGCCAGCAGGTCTGCGTCGGCGGGATGCAGTTCGAAGAGCCGCATGCGGTCCTGCTCGCGCATCAGTTCGGCGGCGAACCATGGGGAGCCAGGGTAATGCTTGAGCGCACCCGGGCCATTGAAGCGGCGCACCAGATCGATGTAGGCGCCGAGGGCTGGCGGCAGATCGGGTGCATCGACGATGCGCGCGATGCCACTCTCGAACTCGGCGTTCTGCGCTGCATAGCCACGATCCAGCTCGTAAGCGCCCGCGCCGGCGTGGGTGTCGATGTACCACCAGGCTTTCTCTTTCTGGTTCAGGTAGCGCAGCAATTCGACTTCGACGAAATGCTTGAGCACGTCGGCGTGATTGCCGGCGTGGAAGGCATGGCGATAACTCAGCATGGGGTGGCTCCGGGCGTGTCGGCCCGTTCATTTTAGGTGACGCAGTCCGGGCGGCGGGAACCGCCCGGCGGCTCTTGGCGTGCGCAGTGCCGATCAGCGTTTCAGCGCCTTGGCAAAGGCGCTTGCGAAGGCGTTGGCCGGCGCGGGCTTGTCGTCGCGCCGTGGTGCGCGTGCCGGCGCGGTGTTACGGCGATCACCGCTGTCGGGCTTGCGGCCGGCATGGACTTCGTCTGCAAGCCGCATCGTCAGCGCGATGCGCTTGCGCGCAACATCGACCTCCAGCACCTTCACCTTGACGATGTCCCCAGCCTTCACGACCTCCGCAGGGTCCTTGACGAACTTGTTTGACAGCGCGGAGACGTGTACCAGACCGTCCTGATGCACGCCGATGTCCACGAAGGCGCCGAAGTTGGTGACGTTGGTGACCACGCCTTCGAGCATCATGCCGGGAACGAGATCCTTGAGGTCTTCGACGCCGTCGCGGAAGCTGGCGGTCTTGAACTCCGGGCGCGGGTCGCGGCCCGGCTTGTCGAGTTCCTTCAGGATGTCCTGCACGGTGGGTAGGCCAAAACGCTCGTCGGTGTAGCGCGCCGGCTCAAGCGAGCGGATGAAGCTCGTGTCACCCATGATCTCGCGCACGTTGCGCTGGACGTCGGCGAGGATGCGCTCGACCACCGGATAGGCTTCCGGGTGTACCGCCGAGGCATCGAGCGGGTTGTCGCCGTTCATCACGCGCAGGAAGCCGGCGCACTGCTCGAAGGTTTTTTCACCGAGTCGCGGCACGGCCTTGAGCGACGCGCGATTGCGGAAAGCGCCATGCGCGTCTCGGTGGGCGACGATGTTCTGCGCCAACGTGGTGTTGAGGCCGGAGATGCGTGTCAGCAGTGCGGCGGACGCGGTGTTTACATCAACACCGACCGCGTTCACACAGTCCTCCACCACCGCGTCGAGGGATTTGGCGAGGCGCGATTGGTTGACGTCGTGCTGGTATTGGCCGACACCGATGGATTTCGGATCGATCTTGACCAGTTCGGCGAGCGGATCCTGCAGGCGGCGTGCGATCGACACAGCGCCGCGCAAGCTCACGTCGAGCTGCGGGAATTCCTTGGCCGCCAGCTCGGAGGCCGAGTACACCGATGCGCCGGCCTCCGACACGACGATCTTCGTCATGTGCAGTTCCGGTAGTTGCTTGACCAGATCGCCTGCGAGCTTGTCGGTCTCGCGGCTGGCGGTGCCGTTGCCGATCGCGATGAGCTGCACGTTGTGCTTTTTCGCCAGCACAGCCAGCGTATGCAGCGCGCCATCCCAATCGCGGCGCGGCTCGTGCGGGTAGATGGTGGCGGTGTCGAGTAGCTTGCCGGTGGCGTCCACCACCGCGACCTTCACGCCGGTGCGCAGACCCGGATCCAGGCCCATCGTGGCGCGCGGGCCGGCTGGTGCTGCGAGCAGCAGGTCCTTCAGGTTCTTTGCGAAGACGCGGATCGCTTCTTCCT
>JAJZLD010000284.1 GCA_021803785.1 Pseudomonadota bacterium
AGGTGTCGGATAAAACATGATCGTCGGCCACGGCGGTATGCTGGACCGCGTGGCACCGGTGGCCTTCGCCGCACCGATCTACTTTCATCTGGTTCGCTACTTCTACGCCAGCTGAGGCGGCGCTTAACAAAAAGCCGGCATCGCGCCGGCCTTTTGTTGCTGAATTGGCTTGATCAGACGGGCTGCGGCCGGCGGCCGGCGAGCAGATACTCGACCAGTTCGCGGACCGAGCGCATCTCGGTGCCAAAGGGCAGGGTGCCCTTGCCGCGGAAGAACAAGCCCTTGGCGATATCGCCCTTCACCGCGTGTGCGAGCTGGTTGTCGATACAGAACTGACCGAACTTCGCGAGCTTGTCACGCAGGCCGCACTGGAGCAGGCAGTCCCACTTGAGCGTGCACTGGCGTTCGCCACCTTCACGCGCGGCTGCGCCTTGCAGTTTTTCCTCTCGTTTGAGGTAGTTGCTCAGCCACGGGGTCGCAACGGCGCGCGCCGGCAGGCCGGCACAGCTGGTGAATTCGACGATGTCCTCGGCGCTCGCGCCCATCAACACGCGCTTGAAGGCGTCTGCCGCATCGCCCTCTGCCGTCACTGCAAACGCGGTGCCCACCTGAACGGCCGAGCCGCCCAATTCCATCATGCGTCGCACCTTGTCGTGCGTGTCGATGCCGCCCGCGGGAATCAGCGGGATCTGCTCCGAGGCAAGCCCAAGGCCCCGAATCGCTTCAAGGCATTCCGGTACGACTTTCTCGAAATCGAAGCGCTGGTCCGTGGTGCCGGCGACGTTCGCCGCACCAAGGTGGCCACCCGCCCAACCCGGGTGTTCCAGCACGATCGCGTCCGGCAGACGGTTCTTCTTCATCCAGCGCTTGAGGACAACACTGACGCCACGCGCATCGGACAGGATCGGGATCAGCGCGATATCCGGGTGGTCTGCCGTCAGTTCCGGCAGATCCAGCGGCAGGCCGGCACCCATCACGATCGCATCTGCACCGCTGCGGCAGGCTTGGCGAACAAGGTCGGCGTACTGGCTGACCGCACGCATCACATTCACCGCGACCACGCCCATCCCCTTGGCGATTTCTCGCGCCGCGGCGATTTCGCGATCGAGCGCGGTCAGGTTGGCTGCCTCGATCGCGGCCTTGTCGCGGCAACGCGCGGTTGCCTCTTCCAGATCCGGATGCATGCGGCGAAGATCGACGCTGGCGATTGTGCCGACGCCGCCAAGGGCTGCCACGGCACCCGCGAGGCGGTGAGCCGACACGCCGACCCCCATGCCGCCCTGCACGATCGGCAGAAGTTGCTTGCCGCGCAGGACGAGCGGTTTGAAGGCATGCTGGATCATCGACATCGGCGTGCTCCCTGAAGGCAAAGGCTTTGACTCTTGCATTGCCCGTGCAAGGGGGCCTTGATGCGACGCAAACGCGGGCGGACTATTGCAGTTGCGTGGCGGCGCGATCGGCGACCAGGCAACAGCCCGCCGCACGACGCGCGTGCGCCGCTCCGGTGGAGGGGCTAACTCAGGGGGCTACCGGTGCGAGGCTTTTGCTACCATCCGCGGCCGGTTGCTCTGGTGTGGACTGCGTCGCTGGCGGTGGCGTCGGTTGTGCGACCGGCGCGGGGAGATACAGGGGGCCCTTGATGCCGCAGGCTGCCAGCAGCAATACGGCGGAACAAAGCAGGGCGCGATGCAGTCGGTGGAGCATTCGGGTTCCAGGTTGTGGCATTGACGCCGGAACCGCCCTGCGCCAATCAAAGCAGTGTCGTCCGGCTGGGCCGGATGCTAGCAGACAGGAACGACGATGGACGAGAAGCTCTTCAACCCGCTCGCCGAACAGGAGCTCGATCGCATCGAGCGCGCGTTCGAGGCTGCAGGCCTCGACGTCGAGGTCCAGCCGGGTGGTGTGCTGCAGATCGAATTCGATGACGGCAGCCAGATGATCATCAATCGCCACAGTGCGGCGCGCGAGATCTGGGTGGCGGCGAAGCTGGGCGGATTTCACTTCCGCCCGGACGCGGGGCAGTGGATTGGTACCCGCGATGGTGTGGAATTGTGGGCGGCGCTCAACCGACTAGCGAGCGCTCAGGCTGGCGAAACCGTCACGCTGGTGCGCCCTGCGTAACGAGCCGGCCGCCGGCAAGAGCACGCTGGTGGCGGGCCTTTGCCGCGTACTGGCGCGCCGCGGGGTGCGTGTCGCACCGTTCAAGCCGCAGAACATGGCGCTCAATGCCGCGCTGACAACCGATGGCGGCGAAATCGGGCGTGCCTAGGCGCTGCAAGCGGCCGCCTGCCGCATCGCACCGCATAGCGATATGAACCCAGTGCTGCTCAAGCCCACTCTGCGCGAAGCGGTGCTGGAATCCTGGCGGCGCCTTGGCGCGCAGCACGACCCAGTGATCTTGGAGAGCGCTCCGCTGCGATATCGCCTTGCTGCAGCCGGGCCTCGACTGACTCGAACAGCGCACCGGCCGGCCGGTGCTCGGTGTGCCGCCCTACCTTCAAGGCCTGACGCTTGACGCTGAATTCGCGCCGCCCGCCACGAGCGCGCCCGCCCAGGGCGTATTCCGCGTTGTTCTGCCAGTGCTGCCGCGGATTTCTAACCATACCGATTTCGACACATTTCGTTTGGCGCCGGGCCTTGCGTTTGAGTTTGTACCGGCGGGCTGTGCTCGGCCCCAGCCGAGCTCATCATCCTGCCGGGCAGTAAGAACACTCCCGCAGACGGTGCGATCAGTGCGGACAACGATGTCGCTGGCACCCACGTGCACGGCCTCTTCGATCAGCCTGAAGCGTCTCGCGCGTTGCTGGCGTGGGCGGGTCTCATTTCCGCTACCCCCGCGATGGACATGCTGCGGGAGATTGCGATTGACCGGCTTGCCGATGCGACCGAGGCGCACCTGGACTTGGCGCCTCGACCGGATAACGGGCCTGGATTTCAGCCGTTAACTTCGTTGTGCGGTTGCTGCGGCGGGCGCGGCACCGGTGTGGGTTGGGGCTGCGCCGGTAGCAGCGGCGCAGGCGAGGGCTCCGGCGCGCTTTCCAGAGCAGGCGCTTCGCCATCTGCCGGCATCTCGGTTTCCGGCGGCGGCGTACCGAGGCGCTCCTCGTAGGCGAAGTCCTCCTTGCCGTCGGCCGTCGTGATCGTCAGCAGACCCGGCGGCATTTCCATGAACTTCTCCGGCACACCCTGAAGTGCTTTGGCCATGAAGTTAACCCATACCGGCAATGCGGCGGCGCCGCCCGTTTCGCCAGAGCCGAGCTTGCGTGGCGTGTCATAGCCGATCCACGCAATGCCGACGAGGGTCGGCTGGTAGCCGCAGAACCATGCGTCCACGTATTCGTTGGTAGTGCCGGTCTTGCCGGCCAGGTCGCCCCGTTTGAGCGCGAGGGCTTTGGTCGCCGTGCCGCGGCGCACGACGTCCTTCATCATGCTGTCCATCAACCAGGCGTTACGCGGATCGATGACACGCGGTGCACCGTCACCTGCACTGGTTGTCTGCGTACGGGCCAGCACGCGGCCCTGACTGTCCTGCATTTCCTTGACGATGAACGGCTGCACCCGATATCCGCCGTTTGCGAACACCGAATAGGCCTGCGCCATTTGCCACGGCGTCACCGAACCCGCACCGAGCGCCATGGTCAGGTAGGCAGGATGCTTTTCCGGGTCAAAGCCGAAGCGGGCTATGTAGTCTTGCGCGTACTGCGGGCCGATCGAGTTGAGCAGACGGATCGAGACCATGTTCTTGGACTTTGCCAGCGCGGTCCGGAGCGACATTGGGCCTTCGTACTTGCCGTCGTAGTTTTTCGGCTCCCAGGCCTGGCTACCTGTCTGGCCTGACGAGAAGGACAGCGGCGCGTCATCAACGACGCTGCTCGGGCTGTAGCCCTTCTCCAGCGCGGCGGAATAGATGAAAGGCTTGAAGCTCGATCCGGGCTGACGCCACGCCTGAGTCACATGATTGAACTTGTTGCGGTTGAAGTCGAAGCCGCCAGCGAGCGCACGCACGGCGCCCGTCGCAGGTTCGACAGCGACAAAAGCACCCTCGACCTCGGGTACCTGGACGATCTCCCAGCCCTTCGCGCCCTCGGCGACACGCACGACCGCCCCACGGCGCAGGCGCTTGGACGGCGCTGCGTTGTCGGCCAGCATCGGCGCCACGAACCGCAGTGCCGGTCCTGTGAACTCCAGTACCTCGCCGCCGCGGCGGTAGGCGCGAATGCGCTTGGCGTTCGCTTCCAGCAGAATCGCCGGCACCATCTCGCCGTTGTCGGGGAAGTCCTCCAGCAACACATCGAGCTGCTCGTCGCTGTCCGAGCGCACGGCGGACATATCGACGTAAGCCTCCGCACCACGATAGGCATGGCGGCGCTCGTAATCGAGCAAACCACGGCGGAGCGAGTTGTAGGCTGCCTCCTGATCTGCGGCCTTGATTGTCGTGATCACTCTGATGCCCGCCGTGTAGGCGGCATCCTTGAATTGCTCGACGGCCATCTGGCGCGCCATCTCGGCGACGTACTCGCCATGCACCGGGTAGGACTCGGTGCGCGCACCGAAC
>JAJZLD010000285.1 GCA_021803785.1 Pseudomonadota bacterium
CCTGCTCGACGGGGTCAGCTTCACGTTACCCGGCTTGTACACGCCATGCACGTTGCCGAACGAGGCCGCGATGGTGAAACGCGGGCTGATCTTGATCAGCCTCTCGTAGGCGTAGGCGACGTCTTCCGGTTGGGTGTAGAGAGCCGACTGATCCATGTGGCTGTTGTCGACGCCGTCTTCTTCACCGCCAGTGCAGCCCAGTTCGAGCTCCAGCGTCATGCCGATCTTGGCCATGCGAGCGAGGTACTTCTCGCAGATCTCGATGTTTTCTTCCAGCGGCTCTTCCGACAGGTCGAGCATGTGCGAGGAGAACAGCGGCTTGCCGGTCTCGGCGAAGTGCTTCTCACCAGCGTCGAGCAGGCCGTCGATCCACGGCAGCAGCTTCTTGGCAGCGTGGTCGGTGTGCACGATGACCGGCACCCCGTAGGCGGCAGCCACGGCGTGCACATGCTTGGCACCGGAGATCGCGCCGATGATCGCGGCTTGCTGACCTTCGAGTTTGAGTCCCTTACCGGCGATGAACTGTGCGCCACCGTTCGAGAACTGAACGATGACCGGAGCCCGCACCTTGGCGGCGGCTTCCAGCACGGCGTTGATCGAGTCGGTGCCAACGCAGTTGACGGCGGGCAGCGCAAACTGGTTCGCCTTGGCGATCTCGAACACCTTTTGCACGTCGTCACCGGTGATGACACCCGGCTTCACGAAATCAAGAATTTTAGACATGGATTCTTCCAATCTCTGGGTTGGGTGGGGCGATCCGGATCAGCTGTTTTCGCCGATACGGACGATCTTCAGGCTGTTCGTTCCGCCAGACTGGCCCACCGGGTCACCACAGGTGAAGACCACGATGTCGCCCGGCTGCACAACCTTGTTCTTCAACAGGATCTTTTCCGCATCGCGAAGCAGGCGCTCGCGATCGACGTTGTCTTGCGGCGGCGTCAGGATCGGATAGACCTCGCGCATCAGCGCGCACTTGCGAACCGTTTCCTGATCTGGCGTCAGCGCGTAGATCGGCACGCCGCAGTTCAGACGGCTCATCCACAGCGCGGTCGAACCGGACTGTGTCAGCGCGGCAATCGCCTTGGCGCCCATGTGGTGCGCGGTGAACAGCGCGGCCATGGCGATCGACTGGTCGATACGGCTGAAGGTACGGTCGAGGAAGTGTTGGTCGAGCGTGATCGGGTTGAACTTCTCGGCTTCGGTCGCAACGCGCGCCATCACCTCAACGGTCTCAACCGGGAACTTGCCGGCGGCGGTTTCGGCCGACAGCATGACTGCGTCGGTACCATCGAGCACCGCGTTGGCAACGTCGGACACTTCTGCGCGGGTTGGAACCGGGCTGGAGATCATCGATTCCATCATCTGGGTCGCGGTGATCGTCAGCTTGTTCATCTCGCGGGCGATGCGGATCATGCGCTTTTGCAGCGCCGGCACCGCAGCCTCGCCAACTTCAACAGCCAGGTCGCCGCGGGCAACCATGATGCCGTCGGAGGAGTTCAGAATCTCTTCCAGCGCCTTGAGTTCAACGGCTTCGGTGCGCTCGATCTTGGCGATCGTCAGCGCGTGGCCGCCGGCCGCGCGCATCAGCGTCTTGGCCATGTACATGTCGGCTGCGCTCTTCGGGAAGGACACGGCGAGGAAGTCGACGCCGATCTGCGCGGCGGTCTTGATGTCTTCCATGTCCTTGGCTGTCAGCGCCGGGGCGGTCAGGCCGCCACCCTTGCGGTTGATGCCCTTGTTGTTCGACAGATCTCCGCCTTGAATGACCTTGGTGTGGATCTCGGCGCCCTTGACCTTTTCCACTTCCAGCGTGATCTTGCCGTCGTCGAGCAGCAGGATGGTGCCAGGCGAAACGTCGCGCGGCAGTTCCTTGTAGTCGAGGCCAACGCGATCCTGGTTGCCCATTTCGCAGGTGGCGTCGAGGATGAACTTCGCGCCGTTAGCGAGCGTGATTTTGCTCTTCTCGAACTTGCCGATGCGGATCTTCGGGCCCTGCAGGTCACCGAGGATGCCGACGTTACGACCGACCTTGGCGGCCGCTGCGCGGACCATGTTGGCGCGGGCGATATGGTCTTCAGGCTTGCCGTGCGAGAAGTTCATGCGAACTACGTCTACGCCTGCAGCGATCATGCGCTCAAGCGTTTCCGGATCCGACGACGAAGGTCCGAGGGTGGCGACGATTTTGGTATGGCGTTGCATCCGAGCTCCTTTTTGGGGGGATGTCATGACGGTCATTCCGTCATCAGGGGGAGAGGAACCGGGAGCGGGAAGCATCGCAACGCACTTCCCGCCCACCGTTGATTCTAGTTTGCAGCGTTAAGCTCTGCCGCAAATGCGCACAGCGACGCAGTCGCCGCGCTCATCCGCGTCAGGCCTCGGCGCGCTTCATCAGCGCGTCGACCGCTGGCAGGGTCTTGCCCTCGAGGAACTCGAGGAAGGCACCGCCGCCGGTCGAGATGTAGCTGACCTTGTCGGTGATGCCGAACTTGCCGATCGCAGCCACGGTGTCGCCACCGCCCGCGATCGAAAAACCTTCAGAGTTGGCGATCGCGTCGGCAATTGCCTTCGTACCGCCGGCGAACTGTTCGAACTCGAACACGCCAACCGGGCCGTTCCACACGATCGTGCCCGCAGCCTTGAGCTGTTCAGCCAGCGCCGCAGCGGTCTTCGGGCCAATGTCGAGAATCATCTCGTCAGCACCCACATCGACCGCTGCTTTGGTCGTCGCTGCTGCATCCGCCTTGAATTCGGTGGCAACGACCACGTCGGTCGGGATCGGCACGCCGGCGCCGCGTGCCGCCATCTTTTCGATGATGCGTTTGGCTTCCGGAATGAGATCGGCTTCCATCAGCGACTTGCCGACCGGCAAGCCCGAGGCCGCCATAAAGGTGTTGGCGATGCCGCCACCGACGATCAACTGATCAACTTTGTCTGCGAGGCTGTCGAGAATCGTGAGTTTGGTCGACACCTTCGAGCCCGCGACGATCGCGACCAGCGGGCGTTTCGGGTTACCGAGCGCACGGCCAATCGCCTCCAGTTCGGCCGCCATCAGCGGGCCCGCGCAGGCAACCGGGGCGGCCATTGCCAGGGCGTGCGTGGTGGCTTCGGCGCGGTGTGCAGTACCGAAGGCATCATTGACATAAACATCGCAGAGCTTCGCCATTTTGGCGGCCAGCTCTTCGTTGTTCTTCTTTTCGCCCTTGTTGACGCGGCAGTTTTCGAGAACGACCACTTCGCCCGGCTTTACCTCGAAACCGCCATCGACCCAGTTCTGCACCAGGCGCACCGGCATGTTCAGCAACTCGGACAGCCGTTGTGCGCAGGGGGCCAGGGAATCTTCGGGCTTGAATTCGCCTTCGGTCGGACGACCAAGGTGCGAGGTCACCATGACACCGGCGCCTTTTTCCAGAGCCAGCTTGATGCCGGCTACCGAGGCGCGGATACGGGTGTCGTCAGTGATATTGCCGGCATCGTCCTGCGGGACGTTCATGTCGGCGCGGATGAATACACGCTTGCCCGCGAGGTCCAGATCGGACAGTTTCTTGAATTGCATGGCAATGTTCTCGATTTCAATGGATGAGAATCGGGGCCGCGCTCAGTTCTATGGCGTCGGCGCTTGCGCAACCTCAAGTGTGCCTGCGCTTGCGCCGTGGCACGTTGCGCAAACTCAAACCGGTAGTGGCGCGGTGACCGGAGATCGAGGCCAGAAAAAACACGGAGGTCCCAGCGGCCAGAAGCGCCGGGAGCTCCGTGTCAGTTCATGCGCTCAGACCAATCACTTGGAAACGACGCGAACCATCTCCAGAACCTTGTTGGAGTAGCCCCACTCGTTGTCGTACCAAGCGACGAGCTTGACGAAGGTGCCGTCCAGCGCGATGCCGGCTTCAGCATCGAACACCGAGGTGTTGGCTTCGCCGCGGAAGTCGGTCGAAACGACCTTGTCGCTGGTGTAGCCGAGCACGCCCTTCATCGGGCCTTCCGACGCAGCCTTCACTGCAGCGCAGATTTCTTCGTACGTGGCCGACTTTTCGAGTTCCACGGTCAGGTCGACCACGGACACGTCGGAGGTCGGAACGCGGAACGCCATACCCGTCAGCTTGCCCTTGACTTCAGGGATCACCACGCCGACAGCCTTGGCTGCGCCGGTGGACGACGGGATGATGTTTTCCAGGATGCCGCGGCCACCGCGCCAGTCCTTGTTCGACGGGCCGTCAACGGTCTTCTGGGTGGCGGTAGCAGCGTGCACCGTCGTCATCAGGCCGCGCTTGATGCCGAAGTTATCGTTGATGACCTTGGCGATCGGGGCCAGGCAGTTGGTCGTGCAGGAGGCGTTCGAGATGATGTCCTGGCCGGCGTAGGTCGTGTGGTTCACGCCGTATACGAACATCGGAGTGTCATCCTTCGACGGAGCCGATTGAACAACTTTCTTGGCGCCGGCGGCGATGTGCTTCTGGCAGGTTTCCTTGGTCAGGAACAGGCCGGTCGATTCGACGACGACGTCTGCTACCGCCAC
>JAJZLD010000019.1 GCA_021803785.1 Pseudomonadota bacterium
CGCTTGTACAGTGTCAGGCTGGCCCGGGGCATCGACCGGAGCGGTGCAGTAGTGCGACGAGCGCGCCACCAGCCGGCTTTGCGGCAGGCGCGCAAGCGATTCAAAGGCGCGATCGAGCGCCGCACGTGGTTCGCCAAGGTTGGCACCCAGCGCAACCCAGGCGCGCACCAGCGGAATCATTCCTTGCCTGACGCGGCGTTGTCGGCGCCGCCGCCTGGTTTGCGGCGACGGCGGCGACGCTTCTTGGCAATGCCGTCGCGGTCGGGCACCAACATGGTCTCGCGCGACTCCGGATTGGCGTCGGCAAAATCATTCCACCATTCGGCGAGTTCCGTCGGCACTTCGCCGCTCAGCGCGCGCAGCCGCAGAAAGTCGTAACCGGCACGGTAACGCGGCTGTTCGAGTAGGCGGTGTGGCGCCTTGCCTGCGCGCCGCTCGAAGCGTGGTTGCAGAGCCCAGATTTCCTTGATGTCGGCCGAAATCTTGCGCGTGATTGCAAGCTTCTCGGCTTGCTGATCCAGCACGTCCGACATCGCTTCGAAGAGCGCCGCCTGGGAGGGCTCGCCACGTGCCTTGCGTGCTTCCCAACTGGCAAGTACTTCGTGCCACAGCAGGGTGGCGAATAGAAATCCAGGTGAAACAGGCTTGCCGGCGCGCACGCGATCATCGGTGTTCTCCAGCGCAAGCCAGACGAAACGCTCGCCCATTGGTTGCTGAAGGATTACGTCGAGCAAGGGCAGCAGGCCGGTATGCAGGCCTTCCTCGCGCAACTGTTTGATGCATGCGACGGCGTGTCCGCTGGTCAGCAGCTTGAGCATTTCGTCGAACAGCCGGGCCGGCGGTACGTTTCCGAGCAGTTCAGCCAATTCCAGGATCGGCTTGCGCGCGGCAGGGTCAATGATCAAGCCCAGCTTGGCCGCCATGCGCACCGCGCGCAGCATGCGCACCGGGTCTTCGCGGTAGCGGGTGACCGGATCGCCGATCACGCGCAGGGTCTTCTGCTTGAGGTCGCCAACGCCGTGGTGATAGTCGATCACCGTTTCGTTGCTCGGGTCGTAATACAGCGCGTTGATTGTGAAATCGCGTCGCGTCGCATCTTCGGCCTGTGAGCCCCAGACGTTGTCGGCGAGGATGCGGCCGTGCTCGTCGGTGTTGGTCTCTTCGCTCTGAGACGCGCGGAAGGTGGAAACTTCGATCGTTTCCGGCCCGCTCATCACATGCACGATGCGGAAGCGGCGGCCGATTATGCGCGAGCGGCGGAACAGTTCGCGTACCTGCTCGGGCGTGGCATCGGTGGCGACGTCGTAATCCTTCGGCGTGATGCCGGCGATCAGGTCGCGTACTGCGCCGCCAACAACGAAGGCCTTGAAACCCGCTTCCTGCAGCGTGCTGCATACGCGCCGGGACGCCGGCGAAATGCGATCGCGAGTAATGCCGTGCTGGGCAACCGGAATGATGGCCGGTTCGATGGAGCGAAGCGCGGTGGCGGTCACCGGATCGCGGCGGAAAACACGGCGCAGAAGCTTGCGGATCATTGGGTGGCTATTCGTATTTTTCTTTGAAAAATTCCCTGATTGTAACAGCTGGGGCGGACTAACCACGCAGGCTCAGGATCTTCCAGCCATGGCGTTCGGCGTGCGCACGCAAGATTGGGTCCGGATCAACCGCGACCGGGTCACTGACGCGCTCGAGCAGGGGCAGGTCGTTGTGCGAATCGCTGTAGAACCAGGTGCGCTCGAAACTGCCCCAATGCAGGCCCATCGATTCGAGCCAGTGTTCCACGCGCTCGATCTTGCCTGCCTGGAAAGCGGGTGTGCCGCGGGGCGCGCCGGTGAATTCGCCAGCTTCTTGGGCTGGCGTGGTGGCAACCAAGTGCGGTACGCCCAGCTTGCGCACGATCGGGCCGGTGACAAAGGCATTGGTAGCTGTGACCACCGCGCACATGTCGCCCGCAGTGATGTGCTGGTCGACCAGCGCCTGGGCTGCGGGCAACCACATGCCGTCGACCCGCTCGCGCATGAACTGCTCGTGCAAGATATCGAGTTCAGCGCGAGGGCGCTTGGCAAGTGGCCCGAGCGCGAACTCGAGGTATTCGAGGATGTTCATCGTGCCGGATTTGTACTGCTCGTAAAACTCGGCATTGCGCGCTTCGTACTCGGTGCGGTCGACCAGGCCGTGGTCGACGATGAACTGACCCCACTCATAGTCGCTGTCGCCAGCGAGCAGTGTGTTGTCGAGATCGAACAGCGCGAGATTCATGAATCCTCCGGCGAGTACAGATCGCCCTGCATCAGGTCACGCAGCAGGGGTAGGGTGGGGGGGCGGTGGCGGGCCAGCGACACCTCGTCAAGCTGATCAATGGCCGCAAGTAGTGAGGGCAGATCGCGGCGCCCGTGCCGCAGTAGCCAGCCGATCAGGTCCGGCTCGAGCATCAGGCCACGACTCAGCCCGTAGAGCGCCAGCATCTCCTGCTTCTGGCCGTCATCAAGCGCCTTGAGTTCGAAGATCAGACACTGGCCGATGCGCGTTCGAACGTCTTCGCGCAGCCGCAGGCCCGAAGGGGGTACTTTGCCGGCGATCAGGAGGGCGCATTGGCGGGCGGGGGCGCGGATGAAGGCGCGAAACAGCGCGGCAGCGCCTGCGGCATCCAGGTCCTGCGCGTTGTCGACGCACAGCAACCCGCGCTCTGGTAGTGGGTAGTCTGCATCTTCGACAACCGGGCCGGCGAGGACCGCTTCGCGCCCGGCCGCGCGCGTCTCAGCCAGCGCGGCCGCCAGCAGATGGCTGCAGCCGCTGCCGGATTCACCCCATAGATAGACAGCCGCCGGCTGCCCGAAGCTCGCGAGCAGGCGGACAGTGTCGAGCGCTTCGCCGTTCGCACCGACGACGAAGTTGTCGAAGCGTGGCGTGCGCTGCGGGCGCAGGTCAAGGGTGAGTTGTCTCACGGCGGAGGTTCCGTGCGGCAAGGCCGCGACGCTTTCAGATGGGCTGGCGACGAAAAACCCGTAACTGTAGACGGCCGAATCGGCTGACTCAACCTGAACGTTTCGGTAAGTGCTGGCCGCCTCGGCAAAGCCTGCGGCATTTCGCAGGCAAGCCCGCGAACGATTAGGATGGCGGCTATGGAATTTATCAGCCACCATTGGTCTGCCACTTTCATCGGCGCGAACGTCTTTGTGCTGCTGCACCTTTTCGCCGCCTGTCTGCTCGGTTCGTTGATCGGTTACGAGCGGTCCTTTCATGGGCGTGCTGCCGGTATGCGCACTTATGCGCTGGTGTGCCTGGCATCGACCGCGCTGACCGCCGTGATGGGGTTTCCCGAGGTCTGGTATGGTGGCAAGTTCCCCTTGGGGGGTGGCGGTGACCCAACGCGGGTGATCCAGGGCATTGTCACCGGCATCGGGTTTCTCGGCGCCGGTATGATCGTGCGTGAAGGGCTGACTATAAAAGGCTTGTCCACCGCGGCGTCGATCTGGGTGACTTCCGCCGTGGGTGTTTTGCTCGGTTTGGGTTTTCACCTCGCAGCGATTGTCTCGGCAATTCTGACGGTTTCGCTGTTGAGCGGCGTGCACTGGCTCGAGCGGCGACTGCCGCGTCAGACCCTGACGCACCTGAACGTTCGCTTTCCACGCGCGCGCATGCCCGACGAGCAAGTGCTGCACAATCTGGCCGCGCGGCACGGGTTCTCGCTGCTGGAGACCTCGTACCGGCTTGGCGACGCTGGCAACTACTTCGAATACCAGGTTGCTTTGAAGTCATACGGCAAGGGTCGCAGTGCGGACCTAGCGCACGATCTGGCCGCAAATGCCGATGTGCTGGAATTCCGGCTATCCCCGCAGCGAGACTGATCCATGTTGTCCAACCTGGAACCCGAGCTCTCGGCGATCGCCGCCCATTTGCGCCGGGCGCAGCGCGTGCTGTTCATCACCGGCGCGGGTATCTCGGCGGATTCCGGCTTGCCCACGTACCGCGGCATCAATGGGCTCTACGACGGCCAGGCGACGGAAGATGGGCTTGATATCGAAGACATGCTCTCCGGTGAAATGCTCCGCCAACGCCCGGATCTGACTTGGAAGTACCTCGCCCAGATCGAGGCCGCATGCCACGGCGCTGCCCCGAATGACGCACACCGCGCGCTGAGCATGATCGAGGCGAACGGTACGTATTCGCTGGTGCTGACGCAGAACATTGATGGCCTGCACCATGCTGCGGGCAGCCAGAACCTGATCGAGATTCATGGAAACCTGCGCCGCTTGCGCTGCCTTCAGTGCGGCGGTCGCGAAACGATCGATACCTTGATTGGGCGACCACTGCCGCCTGTCTGTCACCACTGTGGCGCGCTGATGCGGCCTGAGGTGGTGCTCTTCGGCGAACGGCTCGACGAGCGTAACCTCGAACGCCTTTACTCGGAGATCGCCGAGGGCTTCGATCTGGTTTTCAGTATTGGCACCACAAGCACGTTTCCGTACATCGTGGAGCCAGTTGCCTGGGCGATCCGGGCAGGGGTGCCGACGATCGAAATCAACCCAGAGGAAACCCAGATCAGCCCGTATGTGCGCTATCGATTGCCACTGCGGGCCGCAGAAGCAATGAGGGCGCTGCTTGCGCGCAGCGCCCTTGGCTTTGACGAGGTCGGATGAGGCTTACGCGCGCAGGTGCAGTTCGTCTGCCGCGTAGGTCAGTGACAGCGGTTCGATCACAACCTGCTTCGGGCCCGCTTCGACGCGGCCAGCCACCCATGCCTCAATGCCCGCCGCGCGCGCGATTTCCGCGGCGCGCTCGGCGTCCGCTGCCGCGACATAGAGCGCAAAACCCGCACCCATGTTCAGGCTGCCGTAGGCTTCGCGGTCGTCGATGCCGGCCTGCTCCTGGATGAAGGCGAGTACCGGCGGCACCGGCGGCAGCGTATGGATACGGTAAGTGAAGCTGCCGGGGTGACGCATGATCTTGCGCCAGCCGTGGCCGGTGATGTTGGCGCAGTAGTGCGGAATGATGCCGGCAGCGAACAGCGCTTCGGTCACCGGCACATACAGCGCGGTCGGGTCCAGAAGCGCTTCGCCGTAGAGGCGGCCATCCGACAGTTTGCTGGCGTAGCCGTCGGGCAGGCGCTCGACCAGCTTGCGAGCCAGGCTCACGCCATTGGCGTGGATGCCGCTGGAGGCGAGGAACACGATCGCGTCGCCGGCGGCGAGCTTGTCGCCCAGCGTCAGGTGTTCGCGTGAGCGCACGATGCCAACCGACGAAGCGGCCAGATCGATGCGGCCGGCCTCCACCACGCCCGCGAGGGCCGGCGTTTCGCCGCCGCCCCAGCTCACCTTGCAGACATCGCAGGCGCGCTGCCAGCCGTTGACCAGGTCGCGCATGCGTTGCTCGTCAGCAAACCAGTCACTACCGCCCGCCGACCAGTAGGCGTGGATCGACATTGGCGTGGCGCCAACTGTAATCAAATCGTTGACGGCCATCGCTATCGTGTCCTGCGCGATGGAGTCGTAGTGCGTACGGCCGGTGATCGGGCGCACGGCATCGGCGACCAATGCCTTGGTGCCGAGGCATTCGGTGATCGATGCGATCAGCACGCCGCCCACGTCCATCACGTACGCCGATTCGCCACGCGAGGCGGGGATTTCGCTCACGCCGTGCGCGGTGAGGTTACCCTTTGTGGCACTGGCGGCCTGTTGGGCGAGAATCTTGAGCGGGTCGATCTTGCTGTAGTCAACACCGGCGGCGGTGTAGTCGAGGGGGGTCTGGCTCATGGCGGGTCCTGCGCGAATAAGGTCGCGATTCTATCGCGACCGGCACCGCCGCAGCCAGCAGCACGCCGGATGGCGATACGCATATGCAAACGCACTAGGGCTTTGAGGCAAATCGGAGCAGCTTTTAAACGCTTGTTCCAGACTTTGCTTAAATGCACGAACAATTAGTTTGACGGTCGAACAAAATGGGTCTAAATTTCAATCAACGGCACCGGCGCAGGGTTGCACCGGCATTAAAGGACGCTTCGGATCATGTATCTCGGCATTGACCTCGGTACCTCGGAAGTGAAAGTCCTGCTGCTGGCGGACGATCACCGCATCGTCGCCACAGCGGGCGAGAAGATCGGGCTCTCGCGCCCGCGACCCCATTGGTCGGAGCAAGATCCGGCGGAGTGGTGGTCGGCCACCGGATGCGCGATGGCGGCGCTGCGCAAACTTGTGCCGAACGAATATGCCCAGGTAAAGGCGATCGGCCTGTCGGGCCAGATGCATGGCGCGACCCTGCTGGGTGCCGAAGGCCAGGTGCTGCGCCCGGCCATCCTCTGGAATGACACCCGTTCCGCCGCTGAATGTGCCGAGCTGATGAGCCGCTTGCCGGCGCTGCCGCAGATCGCCGGCAACCTCGCGATGCCGGGCTTCACTGCGCCCAAGTTGCTGTGGGTTGCGAAGCATGAGCCGGACGTATTCAAGAACGTGGCCAGCGTGCTGCTGCCGAAGGACTACCTACGGCTGCTGATGACCGGCGAGAAGGTGTCGGAAATGTCCGACGCGGCCGGTACGTTGTGGCTGGATGTAGCCAAGCGGGATTGGTCCGATGAACTGCTCGCTGCGACCGGTCTGACTCGCGCGCAGATGCCGCGCCTCGTGGAAGGTAGCGAGGCATCAGGCAAGCTGATGCCCGCGGTGGCCGAAGCGTGGGGTCTTTCGCGTGAGGTGATCGTCGCCGGTGGCGGTGGTGACAATGCGGCCAGTGCGGTGGGCATCGGCGCGGTCGCACCGGGTGACGGCTTCCTGTCGCTCGGCACCAGCGGTGTGCTGTTTGTCGTCACCGACAAGTTCCGCCCGAATCCGGCCTCCGCCGTGCATGCCTTCTGCCACGCGCTGCCGGGGCGCTGGCACCAGATGAGCGTAATGCTGTCGGCGGCGAGTTGCCTGAGTTGGGTCACGCATCTGGTGGGTGCGGCCAACGAGGGCGCATTGCTCGCGCAGGCCAATGCCTTGAATGATGCGCAGCGCGATGCTGCACCGATCTTCCTGCCATATCTGTCGGGCGAACGTACGCCGCACAACGACGCCCAGGCGCAGGGCGTGTTCTTCGGCCTCAATCACGACACGACAGCCGCGCACCTGGCCTACTCTGTGATCGAAGGCGTGGCTTTCGGCACCATGGATGGCCTTGCCGCGCTGCAAGCAGCCGGCTCCCAGGTTGGCCGGCTTGCGCTGGTCGGCGGCGGTTCGCGCAGCGCCGAATGGGCCCAGTTGCTTGCAAGCCTGCTCGATACCGAAATCGTCACCCTCGAAGGCAGCGAAACCGGTGGTGCGCTCGGCGCGGCACGTCTGGGTTGGCTTGCCGCGGGCGGAGTTGAGGCGGAAGTGTGTCGCGCGCCGGCGATCCGCGCACGCTATACCTCGAACACGGAACAACGCGCGCGCTTGCTGCCGCGCTATCAACGATTCACTCAGCTCTATCCGCGTATTCGCGACCTCTTCGCACGCTGACGCGGCCCCCTACACCAAAGCAAAAGGAGACACAAAAATGGCTGACTATTTCCAGAAGATCGACAAGATCAAGTACGAAGGCCCGGATTCGCAGAACCCGCTGGCGTTCAAGTACTACAACAAGGATCGACTGGTGCTTGGCAAGCGCATGGAAGACCACCTGCGTTTTGCCGCCTGCTACTGGCATACCTTCTGCTGGAACGGGCTTGACCCGTTCGGTGGGGACACCTTCCAGCGCCCCTGGCACCAGATCCCTAACGCGATGGAAGCGGCGATGCTGAAGGCCGATGTCGCCTTCGACTTCTTCTCGAAGATCGGTGTGCCGTTTTACTGCTTCCATGACCGCGACGTGGCCCCGGAAGGCGCGACTCCGCGCGAGAGCGTGTCGAACCTGCATCGCATCGTCGACATCCTCGGGCAGAAGCAGGAAGAAACCGGCGTGAAGCTGCTATGGGGTACGGCCAACCTGTTCAGCCACCGGCGCTTCATGTCCGGCGCTTCGACCAACCCGGATCCGGAAATCTTCGCGATGGCCGCGCTGCAGGTGAAGGAGGCGATGGATGCCACGGTGAAGCTGGGTGGCGCCAATTATGTGATGTGGGGCGGCCGTGAAGGCTACGAGACCCTGCTGAACACCGATCTGAAGCGCGAACTGGCGCAGATGGGGCGCTTCCTCTGCATGGCAGTCGACTACAAGCACAAGATTGGCCTCAAGGGCCCGATCCTGATCGAGCCGAAGCCGCGTGAGCCGTCCAAGCACCAGTATGATTTCGACACCGCGACGGTGTACGGCTTCCTCAAGCAGTACGGTCTGGAAAACGACGTCAAGGTCAACATCGAAGCCAACCACGCCACGCTGTCGGGCCACAGTTTCGAGCATGAAATCTGCACCGCGATCGCGCTAGGTATCTTTGGTTCGATCGACATGAACCGCGGCGACATGCAGTGCGGCTGGGATACCGACCAGTTCCCGAACAACATCCAGGAAACTGCGCTGGCGATGTATTACATCCTGCAGGGCGGGGGCTTCACGACCGGCGGCCTGAACTTCGACGCCAAGGTGCGCCGTCAGTCGATCGATGCCGAGGATCTGTTCTACGGCCACATCGGTGGCATGGACGTGTCGGCCCGCGCGCTGCTGATCGCCGAGAAGATGATCACCGATGGCAAGTTCGCGCAGATCACTCAGGATCGTTACGCCGGCTGGCGCGACGAGTTCGGCGAGCAAGTGCTGGCGGGCAAGCTGGGCCTGGATGCTGTGGCGCAGCGCGTGATCGACCGCAACGTCGACGTCGCGCCGAAGTCTGGCCGTCAGGAGCTGATCGAAAACCTGCTCAACAGCTACATCTGAGCCACGCGCGGCTAGCGGCCGCCTGAAGGGACGGGCCGGGGGTTCCTCGGCCCGCCACCAATGACATTGGCTGCATTCCTTTCCCGAAGCGATGGACGGAAATGCTGATCCCGGCTGGGCAGCGTATTCGGCGGGTGGGGCTGCGCGACGCCTCTGTCGCCGAAGCTGAAAAGACGCTCCCGATGATTACATCCCAATCTCTCGCCGACGCCCTTCGCATCCTCGCGATGGACGGCGTGCAGGCCGCCAACTCCGGCCACCCCGGTATGCCGATGGGCATGGCAGAGGTGGCCGTTGCGCTGTGGCACCGCCATCTGCGCCATAACCCCGCTGACCCAAAGTGGGTCAACCGTGATCGCTTCGTGCTCTCGAACGGCCATGGCTCGATACTGCTCTACGCGCTGCTGCACCTGAGCGGCTACGACCTGCCGCTGGATGAGCTCAAGCGTTTCCGGCAGTTGCACAGCAAAACGCCTGGTCACCCCGAGTACGGCTACACGCCAGGCGTTGAAACCACCACCGGCCCGCTGGGGCAGGGGATTGCCAACGCTGTTGGCTTTGCGATGGCCGAGCGCCTGCTCGCGGCGGAGTTCAACCGCGAGGGCTTCCCGGTTGTCGATCACCGCACTTACGTGTTCCTCGGCGACGGATGCATGATGGAAGGTGTGTCGCACGAAGCCTGTGCGCTGGCTGGCACTTGGAAGCTCGGCAAGCTGATCGCGCTCTACGACGACAACGGCATCTCGATCGACGGCCACGTCGAACCGTGGTTCTCGGATGACACGCCCAAGCGTTTCGAAGCCTACGGCTGGAATGTGATCCGCGATGTGGACGGGCACAGCATTGACGCAGTGGATCTCGCGTTGCGCCAGGCGCGCGCGCAGGACGAACGGCCGACACTGATCTGCTGCAAGACCGTGATTGGCAAGGGTTCGCCGAACAAGGCCGGCACGCATGATGTGCATGGCTCGCCGCTCGGTGGCGAAGAAATCGCGGCGACGCGTGCTGCTTTGGGTATCACCGCCGGCCCCTTCGAGGTGTCGGATTCAGTGCGCGCGATCTGGAATGCGCGGGAGCAGGGTAGCGCGGCACAGGCGGCGTGGGCCGATCTGTTCGCGCGCTATCAGGCGGCCTATCCGGCCGAGGCTGCGGAATTCCTGCGCCGTACCCGTGGCGCATTGCCGGCTGACTTCGCCGCGCGTGCCAACGCAGCGCTGAAGGAGATCGACGCCAAGGCCGAGACAATCGCCAGCCGCAAGGCATCGCAGAACGCGATCCAGGCGCTCGCGCCGCTGCTGCCGGAATTCCTCGGTGGTTCCGCGGATCTGGCGCCGTCCAATCTGACGATGTGGAAGGGCTGCGTGCCGGTGCGCGAGGCGGGTGGCAACTACTTGAACTACGGCGTGCGCGAGTTCGGCATGGGCGCGATCATGAACGGCATTGCGCTGCACGGCGGTTTCCGCCCATTTGCTGGCACCTTCCTGATGTTCAGTGAATACGCCCGCAACGCGATCCGCATGGCGGCACTGATGAAAACCAATCCGATCTGGGTGCTCACCCACGACTCGATCGGCTTGGGCGAGGATGGTCCGACGCATCAGCCGGTGGAGCAAACCGCCACGCTGCGCATGGTGCCCAACCTTGACGTCTGGCGCCCCTGCGATGCGGTGGAGACCTTTGTCGCGTGGCGCACCGCGGTCGAGCACCATGAATCGCCGACCTGCCTGATCCTGTCGCGCCAGAACCTGCCGCATCAGCCGCGCAGCGCGGCGCAGATCGACGCGATCGCGCGGGGCGGTTATGTGCTGAGCGATTGCGACGGTGCAGCGCAGGCCGTATTGATCGCGACCGGCTCGGAAGTGGCGCTGGCGGTGGAGGCCCAGCGGCGATTGCTAGAACAAGGCGTCGCTGTGCGTGTCGTATCCATGCCATCGACGTTTGCGTTCGACCGGCAAAGTGCGGACTATCGTGCCTGCGTTCTGCTGCGCGGCGTGCCGCGGGTGGCGGTGGAGGCCGGTGTCACCGACGGCTGGCGCAAGTATGTTGGCCTTGAGGGGGCGGTGATCGGTATCGATACCTTCGGCGAATCGGCGCCGGCGCCCGTTTTGTACGAACACTTCGGCATTACCTCGGCCCGCGTGGTCGAGGCGGTGCTCTCACTCGTCAAGGAAGCAGCATGAGTCGTCTGAAAGCGATTAGTGCCCTCGGCCAGCAGGTCTGGCTCGATTCGATCTCGCGCAAGCTGATCGAAAGCGGCGAACTGGCCCGACTGATTGCCGAGGATGGCATCTCGGGCGTGACCTCCAATCCGGCGATCTTCCAGCAAGCGCTGGCGAAGGACCCGGCATATGCGGCGGCCAAGGCGGCTCTGCCTGCAACGCTGACGGATGCCGAAGCGCGCTTCGAGGCGCTCGCGTTGCCGGACATTCAGGCGGCCTGCGATGCCTTCCTGCCGCTGTTCGACGCGAGCCACGGCAACAAGGGCTACGTCAGTTTTGAGGTCTCGCCGCGCTTGTCGCGCGATGCGGAAGGTACCTTCGCGGCCGCGCAGCGTCTGTGGAATGCGATCGCTCGGCCGAACGTGATGATCAAGATCCCGGCCACCCCTGAAGGCTTGGTCGCGATTCGCAAGTCGATCGCTGCCGGCATCAACATCAACGTCACGCTGATGTTCTCGCCGGCTCATGTCGAAGCGGTGGCGCAGGCGCATGCGTCGGGTCTGGCTGATCGTGTCGCTGCCGGCCTGCCGGTGGGTCAGATCCGTTCGGTGGCCAGCGTCTTCATCTCGCGCGTCGACAGCAAGATCGACCCGCTGGTAAGCGATGCGCTGAAGGGCAAGGTGGCAATTGCATCCGCCCGTGCCGCCTACGCTGATTGGCAGGCGCACTGGAGCGCAACGGGCGACCGCTTCGCCGCGTTGGCGGCGGCCGGCGCGCATCCGCAGTGGTTGCTGTGGGCGAGCACCGGCACGAAGAATCCGGCGTATTCCGATGTGCTGTACGTCGAGGCGCTGATCGGGCCGGATACGGTGAACACCGTGCCCGAGGCAACGCTTAACGCGTTCCGTGATCACGGCAATGTGGCCGCGACGCTGACGAAGGATCCTGCTGAGGCGCGTGCGACGCTGAAGGCACTGGCAGAAGCGGGCGTCGACATCAACGCAGTGGGTGAGCAGTTGCAGAACGAGGGGCTGGTGCTGTTCGAGCAGGCCTTCGAAACCTTGCTCGGATCGGTCGGCGCCTGATTCCTGCTCTACGCGAACGTCAGAACGGCAGCCTTCGCGCTGCCATTCTTCTTTTGCGCTGACGGTGACCAGAAAAGCAAAAAGCCCAGCGAACCTGGGCTTTGCGTTTCGTGCAGTTGGTGGTGGGCAGTACTGGGATCGAACCAGTGACCCCTGCCGTGTGAAGGCAGTGCTCTACCGCTGAGCTAACTGCCCAACGTGCAGCGAAGACCCCAACTATACCGTGCTCGAATTTGCAGGTCAATACTCTGCGTGATGCGCAGCTCCGCTCCGGTAGAATGGCGGTCTTTTCCGATTCCGGCCATTCATTGCCATGACTCGACGCATCCGTACCCGATTCGCTCCCAGCCCGACCGGCTTCCTTCATATTGGTGGTGCACGCACTGCGCTGTTCTCGTGGGCCTATGCCCGCCATCACGGCGGCGACTTCATCCTGAGGATCGAGGACACCGATGTTGCGCGTTCGACCCCTGAGGCGGTGCAGGCGATCCTGGACGGCATGAACTGGTTGGGCCTGGAATGGGACGAAGGTCCGTTCTACCAGATGCAGCGCATGGACCGTTACAAGCAGGTGATCAGCCAGATGCTGGAGGCGGGCACTGCTTACTACTGCTACACCACGCCCGAAGAGTTGGATGCGATTCGCGAGGCACAGCGCGCTCGTGGCGATAAGCCGCGCTATGACGGCCGCTGGCGTCCGGAGCCGGGTAAGGTGCTGCCGACACCGCCCGAAGGCGTGAAGCCGGTGGTGCGTTTCAAGAACCCGACATCGGGCAAGGTGGCATGGACCGACGTCGTGAAGGGCGAAATCGAATTCGACAACGCCGAACTGGATGACCTGATCATCGCGCGCCCGGATGGCACGCCTACCTACAACTTCTGCGTGGTGGTGGACGACTGGGACATGGGCATCACCCACGTGATTCGCGGCGACGACCATGTGAACAACACGCCGCGCCAAATTAACATCTTGCGCGCACTCGGCGCCGAGGTGCCGCAGTACGCCCACCTGTCGATGATCCTTGGTGACGACGGTCAGAAGCTCTCCAAGCGCCACGGCGCGGTCAGCGTGATGCAGTACGACGAAGATGGCTACCTGCGCGATGCGGTGATCAACTACCTTGCGCGTTTGGGTTGGAGTCACGGTGATGACGAGATCTTCTCGCGCGAGCAGTTTGTCGAATGGTTCGATCTCGATCGCATCACGCCGTCGGCCGCGCAGTTCAACTTCGACAAGCTCGACTGGCTCAACGCGCACTACATCAAGCAGGCCGACATCGCGACCTTGGCCGCCGATGCCACGCGCCGGCTGACCCAACGTGGCGTATCGCTGGCCGCTGGACCGGCGCTGGAGGCGGTCATCGCGCTCTACCGCGAGCGAGTGAATACCCTGGTGCAGTTGGCTGACTCAGTGGAGCCTTACTACATCGATGTGACGCCGTCGGAGGAACTCTCCGCGCAGCACTTTACTGACGCTGCGAAGGCGGCGCTGGCGTCGCTGCGTGCCCGTCTTGCGGACGTGGCCTGGGACAAGGCCGCGCTGAGTGCAGCGATCAAGGAGACCTGCACCGAGCATGGCTTAAAAATGCCGCAAGTGGCGATCCCGTTGCGCGTTGCGTTGTTGGGCGTGGCGCAGACGCCGGCGATCGATGCGGTGCTGGAAGTGATCGGCCGCGAGCGCGTGCTGGCGCGCTTGGCGCGCATCGCCTGAGGCGTTGCAGTGCTTCACTGAAAAGGGCCGCTTGTGCGGCCCTTTTTCTTTTGCTGCCGCCAGAACGTGAGAGGGCCGCGGGGTTAGCCGCGGCCCGTTTTGTTGCTGACCGGTTCAACCGGTTTGGATCGTTTCCGTTTCCGTCTATTTCTGTCAGGCAACGCATGGTTGCCTGTGTGTGCATTGACGGCCGCATCCGGCTGGACTTTAGCGCCAGATAAGGTGACGAAATGCTTCCGAGACTATTCGTTTGGCTTATCCACAAAAGCTGTGCATGACTCTGTGGGTAAGCTGTGGGTAGTGCGGCCTATCGACTGCCCCGTCTGAGCCGGGTTACGCTGATGCACTTTGGAGCAGTCGTCAGGTCTCGTCGATGATGCCGTCGAAGTAGAACCATTTGCCATCGATGCGCAGAAAGCGGCTTGTTTCATGGAGCCGGTGCGCGCGACCGCCCACCTTGTAGCGCGCTACAAATTCGACGCTTGCCTGATCGCCGTCTTCCGCATGGGCACATACATCGAGGCCGATCCATTTCGGTGCCGGCGAATCGTTCAAATTCAGTGTTGCGGGCCGCTTATCCGGGTGCCAGGTTGCGAGCAGGTAGTCGGCAAGTCCGAGCACGAAGGCGCTATAGCGCGACCGCATCAGGTCGACCGCGGTAGGGGCAGGCGCCCCAGCGTGCCAGCGTCCACAGCAGGTGGTGTAGCGGCCGCCACCGCAGGGGCAATCGGCGGGTGTCTTCATCCGTGTTTGATTGAAGCGAGATAGCCGGTGACTTCCTCGCGGTCGTGGTACAGGTGCTTGAAGCGCAGCGTCCAGTCGCGGCCGGAAACCGACATCCGCTTGTAGATCAAGTTGCGCGCCTGCTCGATCGCGTCGTGGCGTTTCTTCATCGGCAGTTTGAGGTTGAACATCGAGCGCCGGCAGCGGCCCGAGGCCACCCATTCGGCGACCAGCTGCGCAACGCGCGAAGGCTGCTCGACCATGTCACAGACCATCCATTCGACCGGTTTCGATGGCTTCCATACGAAGCCGTCAGCGCGCACATGTTCGACCAGGCCGGTTGCCCTAACGCTTTCGCTCATCGGGCCGTTATCTACAGCAGTGACCAACAGGCCACGGCTAACGAACTGCCAGGTCCAGCCACCGGGTGCGGCGCCGAGGTCGACCGCGCGCAGCCCTGCACGCAGGGATGAGTTGCGCTCGTCCTCGCTGAGCAGCCCGAGGAACGCCTCGGCGAGCTTGAGCGTCGAGCGGCTGGGTGCTTCGCGCGGCATACGCAGGCGTGCGATACCCATCGGCCATGGCGATGCGTTGGCGGGGTCGGATGTGCAGATGAACACATGCGAAGAGTCAATGAAGAACAAATGCAGATTGAGTGCATCGTGCCGGTCAACAAGACGGCGGCCTTCGTGCAGCGCGCGCTCAAGGTGCGGCATGAAACGTTTGAGAAAGGACGACAGCGTCTTCGCTTCGTTGGTGTCCGCTGTCTCCGCCCACACGCGGCCGAAGCGGCCATGTATGCGGTTGATCGCAGCCAGGATCGGCGTCAGTCGGTCCTTCTCGGGCAGGTCTTCGAGCGATTCGCGCACCCACACCAACTGGCGGGCAAAGATCAGGTGGTCGCACGAGACGATGCGCTGCGCTTCCTCGAGCGGTGCGTCGAATTCATGCAGCACGAAGCCGCTATCCGGCGTGGCTAGCGAGTGGCCTGCGACGCCGGATTTTGCGCAGCGTGCCGCGAACTCGGCGGCAAGATCTTTTTCGAAGCCCGGGCGGCAGTAGGCGATGGCGCGGCTGGTAAAGTCCATGGTGGATCCATTGCGGAAGCAAGCCTGTGATGTTACCCGATGGGCCGGGCAGAACTTGAGGAGAGCGTGATTTGAAGGAGTTTCTTGCGGCGTCGGATCTCGAGCTTGGGATGTTCGTGGCTGAGCTCGATCGTCCATGGCTGGAGACACCTTTCCTGATGCAAGGCTTCTTGATCGAGTCAGAGGAGCAGCTTGCTCAACTGCGCGGCCTTTGTCGGATTGTGCTGATCGATCGCGAACGCTCCGAGTCGCGACACATGCGCGCGCCGGTGGCCACGCCGCGCGCGCCCGCGCCAAAGTCGGTTGCTTTGGAGCGGCCACTGACGATGGTGCGGCAGGCGGCGCCGACAGATTTCTTCCAGCTTCTGAAGTTGCTCAAGGCATACGACAGTGAGGCGCCTGCTGCCGCGCGCCGCGAGGCACCTGTCTTTGCGTGGTCGCCATCGCGAGCCGCGGTTGGCGGTTTGGGTGACGGCGCTGACGAATCCGGGCTCGCCGAGCGTGGTGGCGTCTGGGCTTGGCTGCGTGCGCGGGCACGACGGCTACGTCGACGTGAGACGCCGGCGGACCAGGTTTCGGACGAATCGGATGAGCAGACCACCGATCACCCCTATCCGATCGACGTTCCGCTCGAACAGGAGTTGCTTGCGGCCGCGCCGATCCATGCCGAGGCGATGCTGGCGGTGAAGAACATCCTGCGAGATGTTGAGCGCCAGGCGCCGCCGGATCTGGGGTGTGCGCACGAGGTGGTGCAGGACATGATGCACAGCGTGACGCGCCATCCCGATGCGCTGCTGTGGCTCACGCGGCTCAAGCGGACCGATCGCTACACCTACGATCACGCGCTCGACTGCAGCACGTACATGATGGTGTTTGCGCGCCACCTTGGCCTGCCGCAGGACCGCATCGCGATGCTGGGTATGGCCGGCATGCTGCTGGACATCGGCAAGCTGACGCTTTCAGCGCGCTTGCTGGCTAAGACAACGGCGCTGACGCCACTTGAATACGACCTGTTCAAGACGCACGTCGAATCCGCAGTGAAGATTCTCCAGGCCGACGCCTCGATCGATTCTGCGCTGGTTGAAGTTGTTGCGCTTCACCATGAACGCATCGATGGCAGCGGCTATCCGCGTGGCTTGTCTGGCGAGGCAATTGGTGTGTTCGGTGAAATGGCGGGCATTGTCGATAGCTTCTGCGCAATGACTCGCCATCGCTCATGGCGGCCGGCGGTGTCGTCGCAACAAGGGCTGGAGGCGCTGATCGGCCTGCGGGACGAGCGTTTCAGCGCAGGTCTGATCGATCAGTTTGTTCAGTGCATCGGCATCTACCCGGCCGGTACGCTGGTTGAGCTCAATTCCGGCGAGGTCGCGGTGGTCGTGGCGCAGAACCGGATCCGGCGCCTCAAGCCACGCGTCATGGTGCTGCTTGCGAGCGACCACACGCCCAACGCCAATCCGCACACGCTGGATCTGCTCTACGACCCCACGGTGCCGGGGCGGGATGAAACCTACCGGATCGTACGCTCGCTGCCCGAGCGCGCCTTTGGCATCGATCCAGCCCAGTTCTACCTCGCATGAATCGACTCTACGACATTTTGCCGTTTGTGCCGGTGCCGACCGAGGTTGCGGACGACCTGGTGGCTCATGGATTGAGCGAGCTGGAGCAGTCTGCGCTGCGCGCACTCTGGCATAGCACCGATATGGCCGGGCTGCGGCATCGTTTGCGTGCAGCACTCGAGCCGCTTGAGGCCGACGCAGCAATGCGGGCCGGCGATGCGCTGGCCGCGAGGTTTTTCAACGCCTGCCTTGACGTGGTCGGCTGGGAACTCGACCCGGCGTGGCCAGAACGCATGCGTGCGCAATGGCTGGCGCTCCAGCTTGCCGCGGTGCCGGTCGGGCTTTCCGCGCGGGTAGCGTCGGTTGTGGTGACGACCTTGCAAGCGGACCTCGCGGCGCAGCGAGCGAGTCTCTCGGCGCTCGACGCGATGCTGATCCAGATTGTGTCGCGGATCGGCTTCTTTCTCGTTGGTCTGCTCGACGGCGCCGCCAGCGTGGCAGAGGCTCAGGCCCGGCTGCTGGCGGAGTATGTTGATCCGGATTCGGGCTTGCCGAATCGTGCTGCGCTGGAGCAGATCTTCTTGCCCGCCGCGGCGGATGAGCCATCGAGTGCGATGCTTGCTGTTGCACTGATGTGGAGCGGTAGTGCGATCGTCCTCAATAGTTCAGACCGCGACCGCGCTCGCATCGAAGTCGGCCGCGCCTTGGCCAAACGGGCCCGCGCCGGGGATTCGCTGTGTCGTGTGGGTGACGATGAATGGGTGTTGTGGGCGCCTGGGATTGGCGCCGGGGTGCGCCCGCAACTTGCGGCCGCCGCATTGCTGGAGGCTGGTGAGCAGGCGATTCGCAATGTCGGTCTTGCCGCACACGCGACACTGGCCGTCGGTGGTGCGCTGACGCCCGAGGACGGAGGGACAGCCGACAAAGTGTTCAACGCTGCCCGGCGCGCGCGCGCCGCTGCGCTGCGCGAGGGGCGAACGATTCGCATCGCGGGCCCAGAGCTGGAGCTTGAACGCGCCGAGCGTGTGCAGATCGAACGCGAGTTCATCGAGGCGCTGCGCAACAATGCGTTTGACCTGCACCTGCAGCCAGTGATCCAGCTCTCCGACGGTGAGTGCGCCGCGGCCGAGGCGTTGCTTCGCTGGCGGCGGGCCGATGGCAGTGCGGTGTCGCCACTCTTGCTGGTGGCGATGGCAGAGCAATTTGGTCTGATGCAGCAGCTCACGCGTCTCGTTATCCAGCGCGCAACGGCGATGCTGAGCGAACTGAGTGTGCAGGGTGTGCCGATCGGGCTCGCCGTCAATCTGGCAGGCAGCGACCTGCGCGATCCGGAACTGCCCGAGTTCATTTCCCAGGCGATTGCGACCTGGCGCATCGCGCCTCAGCGACTGACGTTGGAGCTGACCGAGGGCTCGATGATCGCTGACGATGCGCAAACGATGAGTGTGATCGCGCGCTTGCGCGACGCGGGCCACGGTGTTGCGCTGGACGATTTCGGCACCGGTTACTCGTCCCTTGCGTGGCTACGCCGGCTGCCGGCAACGCGCCTGAAAATCGACAAGATGTTCGTGCAGAAGATGCCGGAAACTGCGCAGGATAGAGCCATCGTACGGTCAGTCGTACAGCTGGCCCAGGGCTTGGGTTTGAGCGTGATCGCTGAGGGGGTTGAGCGCGAAGAGCACTTGCAGATGCTGAGTGCGATGGGCTGCGATGCGGCCCAGGGATTTCATATTGCTAAGCCAATGTCAGTGGACGCCTTTGTTGCCTGGTGGCGGCGCTGGAATAGCGAGCATCAGGCAA
>JAJZLD010000286.1 GCA_021803785.1 Pseudomonadota bacterium
AGCTGCAGGAGAAGCGCTCCATCGACATGCGTCGCCCCGTTAGCCTGGGTGAATTGGCGCAGCGGATTGCCGATGGCAAACGACACCAACGTCCGCCGGTCAGCGTTCAGTTGGATGCCGCGCCGGTGGCGATGGCTCACCCTGAGCGCATCGAAAGAGTTGTCGGTCATGTGGTGCAAAATGCACTCGACGCCACTGGGGACGATGGTATTGTCGGAATCAGGGTATTCGAGCGCGACGGCATGGCCTGCATTGAAGTCCGTGACAGCGGTTGTGGCATGTCGGTGCAGTTTGTGCGCGAGCGACTGTTCAAGCCTTTCCAGAGCACAAAGGATGCCGGCATGGGCATCGGTGCCTACGAAACCCTGCAGTACATCACCGAACTAGGTGGCCGGATCGACGTCGAGAGCGAGCCGGGGCGCGGAACAACGATGCAGGTATGGCTCCCGTGCTTACGGGAAGCGCTATCGCCGGCCGAGGCGGCATGAAACATGAATGACCGAAAACGCACGCTACTCATCGTCGAGGACGATCCTGCGCTGCAAAAGCAAATGCGCTGGGCGTTCGACCAGTATGAGGTAGTCACCGCTGACGACCGTGAGTCGGCGATCGCTCAGATCCGCCGCTATGAGCCAGCTGTGGTTACGATGGATCTCGGCTTGCCACCGTCTCCGGACGACACTACGGAAGGGTTTAGGCTCCTCGGTGAAATCCTGTCGCTTGCGCCGGATACCAAGGTGATTGTGCTCACAGGGCAGCACGACCGCGAGAACGCGGTGCGCGCAGTTGGCGCAGGCGCTTACGACTTCTTCGCCAAGCCCTTCGAGCCCGAGTTGTTGCTGCTAACGATAGACCGGGCGTTTCGTCTGTACGACCTTCAGCACGAAAACCGCCGTCTTCAGACCCAGCACGCCGGAGGTCCGCTTGGCACGGTGATCACGCGGGATGCGGCGATGCTGCGTATCCTCCGCACGATCGAGAAGGTGTCGAGCGCGAACGTTACCGTCATGCTGCTTGGCGAGAGTGGCACCGGTAAGGAAGTGCTCGCGCGCGGCCTGCATGAAGCCTCTCCGAGGCGCGCAGCGCGTTTCGTGGCGATCAACTGTGCCGCGATTCCGGAAAACCTGCTCGAAAGCGAACTCTTCGGTTACGAGAAGGGCGCGTTTACCGGAGCCGTCAAGCAAACGCCTGGCAAGTTCGAACTGGCGCATAAAGGCACGCTGTTCCTCGACGAAATTGGCGACCTTCCGATCGCGCTGCAGGCCAAGTTGCTGCGCTTCCTGCAGGAGCGCGTGGTCGAGCGCATCGGTGGGCGGGAGGAAATTCCGGTCGACGTGCGGATCGTGTGCGCAACGCACCAGGATCTGAAGTCCCTGATCACGCAGGGGCGCTTCCGCGAGGATTTGTTCTATCGCCTTGCCGAGATCGTGGTTGATATTCCGCCGGTTCGGGATCGCGATGGTGATGCCCTGTTGCTCGCTCACGCGTTTGTGCAGCGGTTTGCGAATGAGCACCGGCGCGGGTCCATGGGCTTTACCGATGATGCCCTTGCTGCACTTGCTGCGCATCGGTGGCCCGGCAACGTGCGAGAGCTGGAGAACTGCATCAAGCGCGCGGTCATTATGGCGGATACCGGTCGCATCACGGCGGATGACCTTGGGCTGGACGCGCCGAACGAAGATCTTGACGCGCTCAATTTGCGCGCGGTGCGAGATGAGGCTGAACGGCGTGCCGTGGTGCGGGTGCTGGCGCGCGTTAACGGCAACATTGCGCGTGCCGCCGAAGTGCTCGGGATCAGCCGGCCAACGCTCTACGATCTGATGAACCGTTTCGGGTTGAAGAAAGACCCGGTTTGATCCGACAGGACCCATTTATGACCCAGTTCCGTGTATCAGGCCTTTTGGCTGCGTTGCTTGCGACGGCTTTGCTCGTTGGGTGCGGTGACGATCCTGAAAAGATGCTGAGCTCTGCTCGCGACTACCTAGCCAAGGGGGATACCAACGCTGCGACGATCCAGTTGAAGAACGCACTGCAGAAGAACCCCGGACTCGCCGAAGCGCGCTATCTGTTCGGCAAGATCTTGCTGGACAGTGGTGACGTGCAAGGGGCGGAGAAGGAGTTGCGCAAGGCGCTTGAGGCGGGCTACCCACTTGAGACGGTTGCAGTGCCGCTGTCGCGGGCCTTGCTTGCGCTCGACAAGGCGCAGCAAGTGGTCACCGAGTACAGCGCCATGAAGCCACAGCAGCCCGCCGCCAAGGCTGCTGTGGCGGTTGGGTTGTCCGATGCGTATCTCATGCTGAATCAGCAGGAGCGTGCCGAGGCCGCTTTGCGTGAGGCGCTGGATGCGGTGCCCGGCTTTGGTCCGGCCGCAATTGCATTCGCTCGACTCAAGGTATCGCGGCATGACATTCCTGCGGCGATTGCGATCCTCGACGACGCGATCACCAAGAATCCGTCCGAGTACGAAGCCATTACGCTTCGTGCAGAGCTCAAACTCGCCGCGGGCAAGGCGGACGAAGCGATTGCGGATCTTGAGAGCGCGATCAAGCTGCGCCCCCAACTGGTGCCGCCGCGCATGCGTCTGGCGCAGATTTACATCAACCAGAAGCAACTGGATAAAGCTGAGGCGACGATTGCCGAAGCGAAGAAGGTTTCGCCGAAACACATCCTGATTCGTCATCTGGAAGGTGTGGTTGCGCTTTATCGCGGCAAAAACGACAAGGCGCGGGATGCGGCGCAGCAGGTGCTGAGCGCAGCGCCGGACTATCTTCCGGCCGTCATGCTGGCGGGGGTGGCGCACATGCGCCTTCGCGATTTCGTGCAAGCTCAGGCAAATTTCGAAAAGCTGGTCGCGAAGGCGCCGGACGCACCGGGGCCGCGCCGCCTGCTGGCGCGCGCGCAGCTGGCGGCCAAGGATCCGGCCAAGGCCTTTGACACCCTTAATCCGCTGCTGTCGAAGAGCCCGGACCGCGAGACACTGATGCTCGCCGGCCAGGCGTCGCTGCAGAACGGCGATTTCGCGCGCTCGTCTGAACTGTTCGCCAAAGCGGCCGCGCTTGATCCGAAGGATGCCGCGTCGCGCTTGCGTCTGGGGGTGTCGAAACTCGCCACCGGCGACAGCGATGCCGCGATGCGCGACATTGAGGCCGCTGCGTCGATCGAAGATGGCAGTGATGAGGCGGAAGTAACCCTGATCATGGCGCATCTGCGTAGCGGCAATATCCCGAAGGCGCGTGCGGTCGTTGATCGCATGATCCAACGCCAGCCGCAAAACCCGTTGGGTTACAACCTGCTTGGCGGTGTCTTGCTTGCGGGCAAGGATAGTGCCGGGGCGCGCAAGGCATTCGAGAAGTCGCTTGAGTTGCAGCCCAACTATCTCGCGGCAGCGATGAATCTCGCGAGACTGGACGTGATGGCAGGCAAACCCGCCGAGGCCCGTGCTCGTTTCGAGAAGATCATCGAGAAGAATCCGAAAGCGGTCGAGGCGTACTTGCTGCTGGCGCGGCAGATGGCCGATAGCGGTGCCAAACCGGAGGAGATCCGCAAGGTGCTCGATCGCGCCGTGGCCGCCAATCCAGCCGTTGCAGCACCCAAACTCGCGCTGCTGGAACTCCTGCAGGGGACGGGAGACAACAAGGGCGCGTTGACGGTGGCGCAGGACCTCGTGGCGGCCTTCCCGTCCGACCCTGACGTCTTGATGGCTGCCGCGCGGACGCAAGCGCGTGCGGGTGAGACGCAGCAGGCAATTGCGACGCTGCAAAAGCTGATTGGCGTGCAACCCCAGTTGCCTGCGCCTTGGCTGATGCTCTCTGACCTGCAGCGGGTGGCGAAGGATGTTCAGGCCGCCGAAGATACGCTCCGCAAAGTGCTCAAGCAACGCCCTGATCTGCTTGAAGCGCAACAGCGACTGGTCGCGCTCAAGATCGAACAGCGCAGCACGAACGATGCGGTGACTATCGCGCGGGAGGTGCAGAAGCAGCATCCCAAAGAGGCTGCCGGCTGGATCTACGAAGGCGATGCGTACGCGCAGGCGAAGGATTGGACTGCAGCGAACAAGGCCTACGCCAAGGCATACGAACTCGCCAAGGTTGGCCCGGTTGCGATCAAGTATCACAGTGGGCTGATTGAGTCCGGGCAACGAGCAGAGGCCGACAAATTGGCGGCGGCTTGGTTGGCGCAGAACCCCAAGGACATCCCGTTCCGTTCGTACATCGCGGAGCGCGCAATCGCCGCGAAGGACTACGAGGCCGCGGCCAAGGCCTATCGGGCCTTGCTGGAGCTGGATCCCAAGAATGCAGTCACGCTCAACAACTTGGGTTGGGTTGGCAGCAAAGTGAAAGATCCGAAGGCGATGTTGTATGTCGACCAGGCGCTTCAGCTCGCGCCCGACAATCCCGCGATTCTCGATACCAAGGCGCAGATCCTGCTCGATTCGGGCCAAGCGAAGCCTGCGGTGGACGTGTTGCGAAGGCTTTGACCTCGTCGCGTTCGCCGTAGG
>JAJZLD010000287.1 GCA_021803785.1 Pseudomonadota bacterium
ATTGATCTCGCGGCGGCCGTTCGCGAGCACCAGCTGCCCACCGTGTTGCTACGCGACTTGCTGGACGCCTTCAGTCAGGACGTCAGCAAGACCCGCTACGCGGACTTCGCCGAACTGCGCGACTACACGCGACGCTCGGCCGACCCCGTCGGTCGCCTGATGCTGAGGCTGTTCCGCGCCGACACACCGCAGCATCTACACTGGTCTGACCAGATCTGCAGCAGCCTGCAGCTGATCAACTTCTGGCAGGACGTTGCGATCGACTGGGCCAAGGGGCGCGTGTATCTTCCGGCCGAAGATCTCGCCCGCTTCGGTGTCGACGAAGCCCAGATCGCCGACGGGCGCATTGACGCAAACTGGCGCGCGCTGATGGCCTTCGAGGTCGAACGCGCACGCACCATGATGCTGGACGGGGCCGCGCTGGCGCTGGCCCTGTCGGGCCGTTTCGGCTGGGAATTGCGGCTGGTAGTTCAGGGCGGCCTGCGCATCTGCGAGGCCATCGAAAACAATGATTATGACGTGTTCCGCCGCCGCCCCACGCTGGCGCGGACAGACTGGCTGCGCCTGATCTGGCGCGCGCTGCGAATGAAACCATGACCCCTGACGAATACTGCCAACAGAAAGCCGCCGCGAGCGGGTCTTCCTTCTATTACAGCTTCCTGTTCCTGCCACCGGAACGGCGCCGCGCGATCACCGCGCTCTACGCCTTTTGCCGCGAGGTCGACGACGTCGTGGACGAAACGCGTGATCCGCAGCTCGCCCAGACCAAGCTTGCTTGGTGGCGACAGGAGCTTGCCGCCGTCTATAACGGTACCCCGCAGCATCCGGTTGGCAAGGCGCTGCAGCCAATGGTGCAGCAGTTCAACCTGCCGCAGGAGCACCTGTCCGAAATCATCGACGGCATGGAGATGGACCTCACGCAGTCCCGCTACCTCGATTTCAAGGGGCTCGCGCTCTACTGCCACCGCGTAGCCGGCGTGGTAGGCCTGCTCGCTGCCGAGATCTTTGGCTACAGCAACCGGCAGACGCTGAAGTACGCGCACGAACTCGGGCTAGCCTTCCAACTCACCAACATCATCCGTGATGTGGGCGAAGACGCTGGCCGCGGTCGCATCTACCTGCCGGTGGAAGACTTACAGCGCTTCAACGTAACCGCGCGCGAAATCACTGACCGTAAGCACTCGGAGAACTTTCGCGCGCTGATGGAATTCCAGATCGACCGCGCCGAACACCACTACGAGCAAGCGATGGCGCTGCTGCCAAAGGAAGACCGCAAATCGCAGCGCGCTGGCCTCGTGATGGCCGCGATCTACCGCACACTGCTGAGTGAGATTCGCGCCGACGGCTGCCAGGTACTGACGCACCGCACCTCGCTCGGCCCGATTCGCAAACTCTGGATTGCGTGGCGCACTGCAGTGCGCGCTTGAAGGGTCAAACCAGCAGGAACGGCGCGTGACTAGCCGTAGCGGCGCGCAGCATCCACCGCGAGGCCCGCACCAATGCTGCCGAAGAGATCGCCCTCGACCGCACGCGCGGTCGGAATTTCCGACGCAATGCGTTGGCGCAGCAAGGGCACGCCGCTCGAACCACCGGTAAAGAACACCGTATCGATGCGCGAACGCGCCACCCCCGCGCGATCGAGCATGTCTGCCACGGTTTCGCCAACGCGATCAACCAGCGGCGCAATCGCGGCATCCAGCGCAGCACGGGTGATCGTCGGGTGCACAGGCGTGCCACCTTTGCGGTGCAGCCGCGCTAGATCCAGCACAACCTCCGGCACATCGGACAGCGCGATCTTCGCTTCCTCCACCTGCAAGGACAGCCAGTGCCCCGCGCGTTCGCCAATCAGATTGAGCAGCAGCTCCAGCTTCTCGCGCTCGGCACCGTCGCGATACATGTCCTGGAACTCGGTCCAGGCGGCGCGGGTGTAGCAAAAGTTGATCGTATGCCAGGTCGCCAGGTTGAAGAACGGCGTAGCCGGCAGTTCGGTGCCGTTCTTCTTCTTCGAGCGAAAGCCCAGCAAGGGCATTACCTGGGCCAGGTTGAACGCGCGGTCCAGATCGGTACCACCGATGTGCACGCCGGCGTTGGCGAGCAGATCCTCGCGGCGGTCGTCCACCTTCGCGCGCTCCGGTGACAAGCGCACCAACGAAAAGTCCGAGGTGCCGCCGCCGATATCGGCAATCAGCACCAACTCCTCGCGGTCGAGCGACTGTTCGTAGTGGAAGGCCGCTGCGATCGGCTCATATTGGAAGCTCACCTCACGGAAACCGACGGCATGGGCAATCTGCGCCAGCGTGTCCTGCGCAAGCTGGTCGGCGGCACTGTCGTCGTCGACAAAATGCACCGGACGGCCGAACACCGCCTGATCGAAGCTGCGGCCAGCCGCGAGCTCGCCACGCCGCTTGAGTTCGGCGATGAATTGCCTGAGCAGATCGCGAAAGGGCAACAGGCGGCCGAGCACCTCGGTGTTGCCGTCCATCAGGCTGGAACCGAGCAGCGTCTTCAGCGCGCGCATCAGGCGCCCCTCGTAGCCGTCCAGGTATTCGGCCAGCGCGGCGCGGCCAAAGCAGACGCTGTCTTCATCCGCATTGAAGAACACCGCTGAGGGCAGCGTCGGCTTGCCGTGTTCCAAGTTCAGCAAGGCGGGAGCGCCCGGGCGCAGCCAGCCGACGGTGGAGTTCGACGTGCCGAAGTCAATGCCGCAAGCGCGGGCCGCGTGGTCAAGCATGGTGGCGCCTATTCTGAAGGGGCGCGGATGCTACGCCAGCGCCGCGGCGAAGTCCAGCAAACCGCCCGCCAACGCGCTGACGCGCGTCAAACCTGATCGCACCGCGCCGGGTGTAGCGTCACAATCAAGAAAACTCACAAAGGAGACAGCCATGACGACCCCGCAAGATCTGAGGAACCTCGCCCTGCTAGGCCACGCGGGCGCCGGCAAAACGACACTGATCGAATCAGTCCTCGTTTCCGCCGGCGCGATTCCACAGGCAGGCAGCGTAGACCGCGGCACCACGGTCTGCGACTACGATCCACTCGAAAAGGAACATGGTCACTCCGCCAAACTGGCGGTTGCAAACTTCGAACGCGCCGGCACCCTGGTGCATCTGCTGGACACACCCGGATTCCCCGACTTCGCTGGCCAGGCGCTTGCCGCGCTGGATGCGGCGGACACGGTCGCCACTGTCGTGAACGCGCAGAACGGCATCGAAATCACGGCACGCCGGGCAATGCTATGGGCCCAGACACGCAAGCTCTGCCGCCTCGTCATCGTGAACAAGATCGACGCCGAGCGCGTGAACCTCCCCGCCCTCGTTGAAGAGCTTCAGGCCGCCTTCGGGCGTGAATGCCTCCCGATCAATCTGCCCGCCGATGGTGGAAGCCGCGTCGTCGATTGCTTCTTCAACCTGAGCGGAGACGCGACCGACTTCAGCTCAATCGAGGAAGCGCACCGTGCCCTGGTTGAGCAGGTCGTCGAAGTGGACGAAGCACTCACCGAGCGATACCTCGAAGGCGAAGAGATCGCACCAGAAGCACTGCACGACGCGTTCGAACGCGCGCTGCGTGAGGATCACCTGGTTCCGGTGCTGTTCGTATCCGCCCGCACCGGTGCCGGCATCCCGGAGTTGATCGATTTCATCCTGCGCCTCGCGCCCAGCCCGCTCGAAGGCAACCCGCCGCTTTTCGAGAAATGGCCGGGCGGCAATGCCGATGCAGCGGAGCCCCTGATCGCCAGCCACGATCCAAACGACCATGCGCTGGCCCATGTATTCAAAGTCGAAGTTGACCCCTACATGGGCAAGATCGGCGTGGTGCGAGTGCTGCAAGGCACGCTCACGCCGGATACCCAGCTATATGCCGGCGAGGCACGCAAGCCGTTCCGTGTCGCTCATTTGTTCCGCATGCAGGGCAAGCAGCTCACACCGATTGATCGCGCGGGCCCCGGCGAGATCTGCGCGATCACCAAGATCGACGACATGGCCTTCGATGCCGTCCTGCACGACGCGCCCGAAGACGCGGTGATCCACTTTCACCCGCTGCCAATTCCGCATGCGGTGTACGGCTTGGCCGTACGCGTCAAACGCCGCGGAGACGAACAGAAGCTTGCCGAAATCCTCCACCGTCTGGCCGCGGAGGATCCGGGTCTGCACGTCGAGCACGACGTCACCACCCACGAGGCCGTGATTCGCGGCCAAGGCGAACTGCATCTGAGCCGTATCCTCGAAAAAATCCGCGCACAGTACAAGCTTGACGTGGACAGCCACCCGCCAACCATTCCTTACCGCGAAACCATCACGCTCGCGGCGGAAGGCCATCATCGCCACAAGAAGCAAAGTGGCGGTGCCGGTCAGTTCGGTGAGGTCTACCTGAAGATCGCCCCGCTCGCCCGCGGCGAAGGGTTCCGCTTTGTCGATGCCGTCAAGGGCGGCACGATCCCGGGTGTATTCATTCCCGCGGTCGAAAAAGGCGTGCGCGATTCGGCTT
>JAJZLD010000288.1 GCA_021803785.1 Pseudomonadota bacterium
CTGCGGTGTGTGCGGGGAATGCACTGTTGTTATCGCGTTCTTGTCGGGTCAGGAAGGGGACGACTCGTCCATGTGCAGCGTAAAGGACTTGAACGACGCGCCGTCCGTATCGCTTTGCTCGAAATCGATGATCGGCGGTTGCGTCGACTGATTCTGAATCTCGGCGCCGCCGAGTTGCTGGTTGTTGATCAGCCAGGCAAGGTTTGTCGGCGAGTCGGCGTTACCCAGGGCTTCCTCGAGCGAGATGGTGCCTTCCTTGTAGAGCCGGAAGAGGTCTTGCTCAAAGGTCTGCGAGCTGGGTGCCAGCGATTGTTCCATCGCTTCCTTGATCTCGGGGAAATTGCCCTTCTCGATCAGGTCTGCGATGTGGCGGGTATTCGAAAGGAGCTCCACCGCAGGAATGCGGCGACCGTCCGGCCGCTTGACCAGGCGCTGCGAGATGATTGCCCGCAGCGCGACCGAAAGGTCGAGGTAGAGCAGGGTGCGATTTTCGAGCGGGAAGAAGTTCGCGATCCGGTTCAGCGCGTGGTAGGCATTGTTTGCGTGCAGCGTGGCAAGACACAGGTGACCGGTCTGCGCATAGGCAATTGCTGCTTGCATAGTCTCGCGGTCGCGGATTTCACCGATCAGGATGCAGTCCGGCGCCTGACGCATCGCGTTCTTCAGCGCGATATGCCAGTCGTGCGTGTCGAGGCCGACTTCGCGCTGGTTGACCACCGAGCGCTTGTGCCGGAACAGATACTCGATCGGGTCTTCCAGTGTGAGGATGTGCCCCGGTTTCGTGCTGTTCCGGTGATCCAGCATCGATGCCATGGTCGTCGACTTGCCCGAGCCGGTGGCACCGACGACCAGGATCAGGCCTCGCTTCTCAAGGATCAGATCGGCCAGCGAATCGGGTAGGCCGAGCGAGTGAAGCGGCGGAATCTCACCCTGAATGAACCGCACGACGATGGCAATTGAGCCACGCTGCCAGAACATGTTGACGCGAAAATTGCCCAGATCGCGGCGGCCGAAGGAGAGGTTCAGCTCCTTCGTCTTCTCGAAGGACTGGATTTGTTCCGGCGTCATCATTTCGTAGGCCATGCGCTGGATGACCGCAGGCTCCATCACCTGCTGGTTCACCGGCATCACGGTGCCCTGGATTTTGATGTGGATGGGCGCGCCCGCCGAGACAAAAATGTCCGACGCATGTTTTTCGCCCATTAGCTGGAACAGCTTGTCGAGGATCATGGTCCGCCGCTCTCTGTTTGGCTGGATCGGTTTTAGGCGCGCAGCAGATCGTTGATGCTGGTCTTAGCGCGGGTCTTTGCATCCACTTTCTTTACGATGACAGCGCAGTACAGACTGTACTGGCCATCTGAGGAAGGTAGGTTGCCGGATACCACTACCGAGCCGGCCGGGATGCGGCCATAGCTGACGGTGCCGGTTTCGCGATCGTAGATCTTGGTGCTCTGGCCAATGTACACGCCCATCGAGATCACGGAATTTTCTTCAACGATCACGCCTTCCACGATTTCGGATCGGGCGCCGATGAAGCAGTTGTCTTCGATAATCGTCGGGTTGGCTTGCATCGGCTCCAGCACGCCGCCAATGCCGACGCCACCCGAGAGGTGCACGTTCTTGCCAATCTGTGCGCAGGAGCCGACGGTCACCCAAGTGTCGACCATCGTGCCTTCATCAACGTAGGCGCCAATGTTCAGGTACGAGGGCATCAGTACAGCATTGCGGGCCACAAAGCTGCCGCGGCGGGCAACCGAGCCGGGCGTCGCGCGGAAACCGGCAGCGCGAAAGTCTGCTTCGGTCCAGTTCGCGAACTTGGTCGGCACCTTGTCGAAATACTTGTTTACGCCGTCGTCGGTCAGCACGTTGTCGTTGGCGCGGAAAGACAGCAATACGGCCTTCTTCACCCACTGATGCGTTACCCATGAGCCGTCAACCTTCTCCGCCACGCGCACGCGGCCGGCATCCAGGTCGGCAATCGTGTGCTCTATCGCATCGCGCAGTTCTGCGGCCACGTTGTTCGGATTGATTTCGGCGCGCTGTTCCCAGGCGTTCTCGATGACGGTTTGCAGGTTGCTCATCAGGGGGACCTCGATAATTGGTGGTTGAAAACGGTAGATCAGGCGGCGCCGAAGCGTCGCGCGACAAACGATGCAATACGCTGCGCAGCCTCGATGCACTCTTCGTGCGACGCCACCAGTGCAATCCGGACAAAGCCTGCACCCGGGTTCACGCCGCGGCTCTCACGCGAGAGAAACTGACCGGGCAGCACGGTTACATGCGTTGCGGCAAACAGCTCCCGTGCAAACTCTCGGTCGTCGATTGGTGTGCGGGCCCAAAAGTAGAATCCGGCGTCGGGCAACTGCACCGGTAACGCGGTGTCCAGAACCGGCTTGATTGCCGCGAACTTCTCGCGATAGAGCCTTCGATTGTCGCGCACATGGGTTTCGTCTCGCCAGGCGGCCACGCTTGCGGCCTGAACCGGAAGGCTCATCGCACAGCCGTGGTAGGTGCGATACAGCAGGAACTGCTTGAGCACTGCGCGATCTCCTGCGACGAAGCCCGAACGCAATCCGGGAACGTTTGATCGCTTTGAAAGGCTTGAAAACACGACCAGGCGCTCATAGCCAGCGCGGCCGAGCGCCTTCGCCGCCTCTAGCGCACCCAGGGGTGGTCTTCCTTCATCGAAGTAGATTTCCGAGTAGCACTCGTCGGCCGCAATCACAAAGCCATAGCGGTCTGCGTACTCGAACAGACGTTTCCAGTCTTCGAGCTGCAGCACCCTGCCGGTCGGGTTTCCGGGCGAGCAGACGAACATCAGCTGAACGCGGGACCATTCGTCGGTGCTGATCGAATCCAATTCAAGGCCGAAGTCGTTCTCGGGCAACTGATTCAGGAAGACGGGTTCGGCGCCGGAGAGCAGCGCCGCGCCCTCGTAGATCTGATAGAAGGGGTTAGGGCAGACCACCAGCGGTTTCGCGGCACTGGCGTCGACGACCGCCTGAGCAAATGCGAACAAGGCCTCGCGCGAGCCACATACCGGCAGTACGCCATGGGCGGGGTCAATTGGCGGCAGTGCGTAGCGCTGTGTTAGCCACGCCGCAATTGTCTCGCGCAGGGCGTCGCCACCGGCAGTGGTTGGATACGCCGAAAGCCCGCGCAAGTTCATCACCAGCGCTTCTTGAATGAAGGCCGGGGTGGCGTGCTGTGGCTCGCCGATCGAGAGCCGCACCGGGCGCAGCCCGGCCGGAGGCTCGACGCCGGCAAACAGCTGGCGAAGGCGTTCGAACGGATAGGGCTGCAGCAGGTCGAGGCGCGGATTCAAATCAGGCTCCAGGCGAGGCTTGCGGTCGGTGTGACGGGCTTGGCGCTGCGCGCTGCGGCTTACTATGTGGCATGCCGGGCAGCGCTACGGGGGTGATATTATAGCTGCCCGTTTCGCCCGCCGCGCCGCCGATTGCCGCGCCCACGCCAGTTCCGGTTCTGCTCACGTGCGCCTTTCCAAGCTCAAACTCGCCGGGTTCAAGTCCTTCGTCGATCCAACGACCGTGCTCACACCCGGTCAGCTGGTCGGCGTTGTCGGCCCGAATGGCTGCGGCAAGTCCAACATCATTGACGCGGTGCGCTGGGTGCTCGGCGAATCTCGCGCCGGTGCGCTGCGCGGCGAATCGATGATGGACGTGATCTTCAACGGGTCAACCACGCGCAAGCCGGCCAGCCGTGCGAGCGTCGAACTGGTTTTCGACAATGCCGAGGGGCGCGCGGCCGGCCAGTGGTCGCAGTACGCCGAGATCTCGGTCAAGCGCGTACTTGATCGCAGCGGCGAATCGAGCTATTGGATCAACAATATCCACGTCCGTCGTAAGGATGTGATTGACCTGTTCCTTGGCACTGGCCTCGGGCCACGCGCTTACGCGATCATCGAGCAGGGCATGATTTCGCGCATCATCGAAGCACGCCCCGAGGATGTTCGCGGTTTTCTTGAAGAAGCGGCGGGGGTTACGAAGTACAAAGAACGGCGCAAGGAGACGGAAGGTCGCCTTTCGGACGCGCGCGACAACCTCGCACGCGTCGAGGATATCCGCAACGAACTCGGTGCCCAGATCGAGCGTCTCTCAGGTCAGGCCGAGGTGGCTCGCCGATATAAGTCCCTCAACGAGGCCCTACGCGAGCAACAGATCCTGTTGTGGTTGCTGCGCCGCAATGAAGCGCGCGAGGATGCGGCCCGCGTCGCCGCGGCAGTGGCGGAAACCACTGCACGGATCGAGGCCGAGACGGCCCGTTTGCGCGAAGCCGAAGCGCTTGCCGAGATGGCCCGCGAAGCCCATTACAAGGCATCGGACGCGCTACATGCAGCCCAGGCGGATCTTTACGCCGCTAACGGTGAAGTGACGCGACTCGAAGGCGAATTGGCGCGTGTACGCGAGCGCCGTCAAATGCTCGCCAGCCGGATTGGGCGGCCTACCTGCCCAACTTCCGC
>JAJZLD010000289.1 GCA_021803785.1 Pseudomonadota bacterium
GGGTGATCCTGCGGGATGCGTTCCTCCAGGGTCCGGTAACTAAACAGGGCTGCTTGGGTGATGTCGGCTCCGCGCATCGTCTTCGCTGGTCTTCGGCCGTTGGCGCTATTTTCTCATGTCGCTCCGCTAGGCTGGTGGGGAGCGGCGAATTTCAACAGCCTGTTAGGTATTGGCCGCGGAAATCCGCGGCGAAGCTTGATTCGAATGCGGCCGGGCATGCCCCGGCCGTTTCTTTGCGTCAAGGTGACGAGGGGGCCGGAGCGTCGTTGACCCAGGCTGTGTCGATTTCGTACTGCCACGGTGCGCAGCGTGCGAGTGAACCGCGCAGGCACACGAGATCGACCCGTGGCGCAGGATACGCCACCAGCGTCCCGGGCTGAAGTTGTCTGGCGGCACGCACTACGGCGCGCAGTCCCGCCTCGGTTTCGCTGTCTCCGTGTGCCACGATGCCGTGGCACCGGGCGACCCAGCACGGGTCCGCAAACTACGTTTCGACATCGTGAGAGGCGAGAATGTCCTCAGCCAGGCTCGGGTCCTGCGTCGGCGAAATGCGGCCCGGAAACTCCGCGGGATTGCCAATCACCCCGACGACTCGTCCGCCGGTATGGACGACGCAGTCGTCGCCGCAGACGGTGACGTCGAATCCGAGTGCTAGCATTACGTAGCCATCGAGCGCAACACCGCGGAGCTTTTCTGCGTCGATGGTTACGGCGGGGTTGATGCGCGCCTCCGTGCGGCGTCGCTAGCGGGCGCGGGGAATTTCACGACGTTGTCGGTCGAGAAGCCGGGCGTGGTGGCTGGCGCAGGCCAACGGTGGCGATTGGCGCCACGCGGCGCTTGCGCGGCGGCGCCTGTAACAGGGGAGGCGGCGGCGTGGGTGCGTTGCGCTCGGCCTCTAGCACCATGCGATGCAGGTCTGCGCCGACGAGGTTGATGTAGCGCGTCGCCATCATGGGGGTTCGGTGGCCGAGAATGCGCTACAGTCCCGCGGCATTCATTCCGCCGCGCGCGTAATACGTCGCGCCGACATGTCGCAGGTCGGCAAACCACATTTTCGGCAGACTGGCTTTCTCGCGCACACTTTCCGAGGCGCAGTCGACCGCGTTGTCCGACATCGGGAACACCTTGCCACTCTTCTCCCGGGGAAGGGTCTGAAGCGCCTCAAGCACACGCGGATGCATCGGCACGTAGACGGGGTGCCCAGACTTGGTGTCCCTGAGTTGAACGACGCGGTCTTCGAACGAGATGTCTTCCCAGCGCAATTTGAGCAGGCTGCTTTTGCGCGCTGTCGTGAAGATGGCGGCTTCCACGAGCGCTCGGAAGTAGGGGTTGTCGCACTGGGCGACGGCTGCGTTGAGCCGTGCCCATTCGTCCTGCGACAGGAGCACGAATCGCTCGTTCGATTTTCCGAGCCTGACGCCGAGGCAGGGGTTCTTGAAATCGAGCCAGTTCCACGATTCGACCGCAGTGTTGAATGCGGATTTGATGAGGGCGATTTCTTTCTGGATAGTGCTTGCAGAGAGTCCGTCGCTGTCCATGGTCTGCATCAGGCACTCGATGTCTGCGCGCCCGATACGGCTCGTGGGCTTGACCGCAAGGGCGGCCCTGGCGGCCGACGTGGCGCTGCGCGCCGCACGCCGGGAGTCGAGCCACGCTTGCCAGCCATCCGGCGTGGCGCGCAGTCCTTCCTCGCGTAGGTGGAATTTCCCGTCAGGCGTGCGCTCGCCACGCAAGGTCGGCAGGTCGGCGGCATCGAGATACTGATTGATGCGCCCGAGTTCCTGCTCGAACCCCTTTTTCATGACGGTCTTGGTGCGTGCGTAGTGTTCCAGTACGTCCGCGAGTCGTGCTTGGGTCGGACCGCCGAGTTTCGGAGCATGGACGTGTTTGGCAGCTACGCGCATCTCCGCGAGCCAGTCATCGGCTTCGCGGGCGCTCTTGAAGTCGCGGGTAACCCGCTGGCCGTCGGTGGTCGTGAATTGGGCGCGCCAGCCGTTGCGGTACTTGAACGGCCTTGGGGCGCCACGTCGCGCGCGCGGGCGTTTTGGTTGGTCGTGTGCCGCCGAGCAGGCGGTGTGGGCTGTGACCGAGGCGCTATCGACAATCGCGGCCAATTGGCCCGGCTGGGCCGAAGAGTGAGGCTTTTGTGGGTACTGCATGTCGTCTTCCTTGAAGGAGGTTGAGACGACGTGTAACGCTTGATGTTTAGCCTTTTGCGCGGCGGGCCGCACCTGCCCGCACTGGTTCGCATAGAATCAAGCTATCAAGCAAGCTATCAAACGCGGGCAAGGCATGAAAGACAAAAGGCCTTTCCGAGGAAAGGCCTTTTGAATCAAGCAATTCTGTTGGCTCCTCGACCTGGGCTCGAACCAGGGACCTACGGATTAACAGTCCGGCGCTCTACCGACTGAGCTATCGAGGAACAGAAGTCGCCATGATAGATATGACCGAGTGGTTTGTCAACATGATTTTTCGCCTTTTTGCTTCGAAGGGTGATTTAGGTTGCTGTAATATTCCAACGTGATTAACCGTCGCGGGCCGAAAGGCCCGGCAGGAGTCAAGCTTGGACCGGTTCTCGGTGTTTTGTCGCACGGAAGCGGGCGACCGCATGATGGCGGAGCCAAAAGGCTCCGGGGATCGTTTGACGCGAAGCGTACTCGAAGCGGTCGATGGTTTTTCGACTGTCGGTGAGCTGGTGACATGTCTGAAGGACGGCAAGTCCGTTCAGCGTGCCCTGACTGAACTTGAGCGAGCCGGTCTCATCGAGACGCTTGATGCCCGCATGGCGCGGTTGGCGGAGCAAGAAGCCCGCTGGTTGCGGGGCGATGAAACGTCGGCGCGCGTCGAGCCCCGCGAAATCGCGCAGCCTTCACCTGTAGTCGCCGAGTTGGCACCAACCGCAACCGACAAGCGCAGGCAGACGGCGGACGCCCGCCGCCTGCAGCGCGCGCTGGGGTCTGGTTCGCAGGCTTCGGTGTTTGACAAGATTCGCGTTTTCGTCGCCACATTGGGTCATCGAGTGCTCAGTCGCGGCGGCAAGGGTGGCGACAAGGTGCGCCGCTGGCTGATGATTGTTGTGGCGATCCTCGTCGTTGGCGGCCTTGGAGCGACCATTGCCGCGCTGGCCTGGCAGGTCTCCACCCTGCGTCAGCGAGTTGAGCATGATGCGGCGAACTGGTTGGGTGAGCCGGTAAAGGTTGGACGCGTTGGCGTCGCATTTCATCCATGGCCCGTCTTTGAGTTGGGCGATATCCAGATCGGCGAGGGAGGGGCATCGCACATCGATCGTGCCTTTGGCGGCCCGGATTGGTTTCACTGGGTGACATCACAACCGCAGCGACTGCGTGTCGCGCTGCATGGCGGTCGTTTGCAACCGTCGCTGCTGATGCGGCTTTCGGGGCTTGAATCGCCCGGGCGTGTTTGGCGTTTGAAGGAGGTTCAGGTCGACGCGTTGTCAGTGCCGGTCGGCAAGGTCGTGATTGCAGACTTGTCCGGCGCTTTTCTGTTCTCCGGCGATGGGAAATGGGAGTCGGCGCGGCTGAAGCCGAAAGACGTTGCCGTGACCTATGAGCTCCAGGTGCAGGATAGCAACATCTTTGCCAGCGTTATTGCGCCCGAGTTCAAGTATGGTGAAACGAAGCTCGATAACGTTTTGATTTCGGGGCAGATGGGTCTGAACGGCATGGACGACGCTCAGTTCTCGGCCAATTGGCTCGGCGGGGCAATCAAGGGTGTCGTAAGTCTGGACTTCCAGAGTCGAGTCGCGGTCAAGGGGCAATTCAAGGTTGATGCACTGAGTTTTGATCGGTTGGCTGCCCTTATGGATACGCAGTCGCTCGTTAGTGGGCGCGTGTCGGGGCCGATGACGCTCAGTGGCGAAGCGGATAGCCTGACCGATCTCGCGAGTGCGTCGAAATGGACGGGGACTTACGCGATCGCCGACGGTTCGATCAATCGGATTGATCTGGTTGAGGCTATGCGACGTTCCGGCAATGCACCGATTTCCGGTGGTGTAACACGTTTCAGCCTCATGGAAGGGGCGGTTGTTCGTGAGCCAGGCAAAGGCGTGCGATTGGAAATCCGTCGCCTTGATGCCGGCGCGTTGAGCGCGTCGGGCCGTGTTCAGGTTGATACCGAAGGTGTAGTGCGCGGGGCGCTCCGCAGTGAGGTGAAGACGCCGATCGAACGCGTCGTCCGTCTGTTCTCGGTTGAGGGCACCCTGAAGACGATGCAGTTGCGGCCACAGGGCGAGTGATCTGTAAGCGTCCGCCAAACCCATCTTGACGCGGCTGAGGTGGGTACGATCAGCCCTCAGGCTGCCAGCGATGCGGCAATAGTTCGCCGATGCGGCTGGCCGGTTGAGTCGGCAGCCGTATCAGCACATCCTTGAGATAGGCATAGGGGTCATGCCCGTTGAGGCGGGCCGATTGCACGAGACTCATCACGGCGGCGGCGCGCTGCCCAGCGCGCAGGCTGC
>JAJZLD010000290.1 GCA_021803785.1 Pseudomonadota bacterium
AGTCCGCCCGATATGTGGTCGACCGTGCCGCGTGTATGCGCCGGTCGGCTCGCACGAGACACTGCTGCCTTACCTCGTGCGCCGACTGCTGGAAAACGGCGCCAACAGTTCCTTCGTGAACAAGGTCGGCAACGACAAGGTGCCGGTCGCGGAACTGGTGGGCGACCCGGTCGCCGAGGCCGAAGCGCTGCAGCCGGTGGGCGCGCCGCATCCGGCGATCCCACTGCCGCGCGCCTTGTTCCCGGATGGGCGACTCAATTCGGCGGGGCTCGATCTTTCCAACGAACAACGGCTCGCATCGGTCTCAGCCGGCTTGCTGGTAACGCGCGAGCAGACCTGGCGCGCCGTGCCATTCCTCGCGGATGGCCCGCGTGCCGGTCTCGCCCAGCCGGTCACGAATCCGGCGGATCGGCGCGATGTGGTCGGCGAGGTGATCGAAGCGAGCACGCAGGATGTGGCCGACGCACTGGGCCACGCCTTCCAGGCGCAGCCGGTGTGGCAATCCACGCCAGCCGGCGAACGCGCCGCGGTGCTGGAGCGCGCCGCCGACCGTTTCGAGGCGGAACGCCATGCATTGATCGGGCTGGCGATCCGCGAGGCCGGCAAATCCCTGCCGAACGCGGTGGGCGAGGTGCGCGAAGCGGTGGACTTCCTGCGTTACTACGCCGGCCTGGCGCGTGCCAACGATGGCGCCCGCCCGCTCGGCCCGGTGGTCTGCATCAGCCCGTGGAACTTCCCACTCGCGATCTTCACCGGGCAGATCGCCGCCGCCCTCGCGGCGGGCAACGTGGTGCTCGCCAAGCCGGCCGAGCAGACGCCGCTGATTGCCGCCGCCGCGGTGCGCCTGCTGCACGAAGCCGGCGTGCCGGCCGGCGCGCTGCAACTCTTGCCCGGCCGCGGCGAGACCGTTGGCGCCGCACTGGTCGCCGACCCGCTGGTGCGCGGCGTGATGTTCACAGGCTCCACCGATGTCGCCCGCCTGATCGCCCGCCAGCTCGCCGGCCGCCTGCTGCCCGATGGCTCGCCGGTAGCGCTGATCGCCGAAACAGGCGGCCAGAACGCGATGCTGGTCGACTCCTCCGCGCTGCTCGAACAGGTGGTGAATGACGCGATCGGCTCCGCCTTCGATTCGGCCGGGCAGCGCTGCTCGGCGCTGCGTGTGCTGTGCCTGCAGGAAGAGATCGCCGACCGCGTGATCGAGATGCTGCGCGGCGCGATGGCCGAACTGGTGATCGGCCCGCCGGACCGGCTTGCCACCGACGTTGGCCCGGTGATCGACGCCGAAGCGCGCAACGGCATCCTCACCCATATCGAACGCCTGCGTGCGCGCGGCTGCCGCATCCACCAGACGCCGCTACCCGACAGCTGCGCGCACGGCAGCTTTGTGCCGCCCACGGTGATCGAGTTGCCGGAACTCGCAGCGCTGCAGCGCGAAGTGTTTGGCCCGGTACTGCATGTGCTGCGCTACCGCCGCGAAGATCTGCCGGCACTGCTGGAGCAGATCCACGCCACCGGCTACGGCCTGACGATGGGCCTGCATACCCGCATCGACGAGACGATCGGCTACGTCACCACGCATGCGAAGGTCGGCAACCTGTATGTGAACCGCAACGTGATCGGCGCCGTGGTCGGCGTGCAGCCCTTCGGCGGCGAGGGGCTCTCGGGCACCGGGCCCAAGGCCGGCGGGCCGCTGGCGCTGTCGCGCCTGGTGCTGGGCGGCGCGGCGAAACTGCCGGGCAGTGCCGGAGCGCCGGCCAGCCTGCAAGCACGCGGCGCGCTGACGCCGCTCGAAGCACGCTGCAGCCTGCTCAACGCCGAAGCGCGCGAACGGCTGGGCCTGCTTGCGCGCTGGTGCGCCGACGCGTCGCCCGAACGCGCCATCGCCGAAGCGCTGGCGGCCGCTGCACCGGTCGGCACCCTGATCACCCTGCCTGGCCCGACCGGTGAGGCCAACCTGTATGCGCTGCTGCCGCGCGGCACCGTGCTGTGCCTCGCCAACACGGCCGAGGCGCTGGTGCCACAACTGGCGGCCTGTCTTGCGACCGGCAACCGCGCGGCGCTGGCGCGCGAGGCGCGGGCCGAGGCCTTATTCGCCAGCTTGCCGGCACCGCTCGCCGAACGCATCGAATGGGTAGACGCGCCACTGGCCGCTGACGTGGATGCCGCACTGTTCGCCGGTGACGCCGACCAGCTGCGCGACATCCAGCGTGCCCTGGCCGTGCGTGAAGGCCCCCTACTCAGTTGCGCCACCGGCGACGGCCGCGGCCGCTACCCGCTCGAACGCCTGCTGGCGGAGCGGGTCGTGTCACTCAACACCTCGGCCGCTGGGGGAAATGCCACCCTGATGATGATTGGCTGAGTCATTCAGGCGCAGAATCGGGGTTTCGGCTGCTCACCGAGCGGCCACCAAGATCCGTGGCCACCGGCCACACAACATGGGAGAGGCACGCATGACGATGAAGATGTCCGCCGCAGCCTTGTTGCTCGCGCTTGGCAGCAGCGCCTTTGCTGCACCGGTGGAAGTGAAGATCGGCTTTGCCGGCCCGCTGACCGGGCCACAGGCTCACTACGGCAAGGATTTCCAGAACGGCGTGCAGCTTGCCGTCGAAGAAGTGAATGCCAGCAAGCCCATCATCGGCGGCAAGGAAGTGAAGTTCGTACTGCTTGCCGAAGACGACCAGGCCGACCCACGCAGCGGCACCGTCGTCGCGCAGCGACTGGTGGACGAGAACATCGCCGGCATGCTCGGGCACTTCAATTCCGGCACCACGATCCCGGCGTCCAAGATCTACGCACGCGCCGGCATTCCGCAGATCGCGATGGCCACCGCGCCGGCCTACACCGAGCAAGGCTTCAAGACCACCTTCCGCATGATGACCTCCGACACCCAGCAGGGCTCGGTGGTCGGCAGCTATGCGGTGGGCAAGCTGGGCTTCAAGAAGATCGCCGTGATCGACGACCGCACCGCCTACGGGCAAGGCCTCGCCAACGAGTTCGAGAAGGCCGCCAAGGCCGCCGGCGCGACCATCGTTGCGCGCGAGTTCACCACCGACAAGTCGGTCGACTTCCGCGCGATCCTCACCAAGCTCAAGGCGCAGGCGCCGCAGGCAATCTTCTACGGCGGCTCGGAAGTCCAGGCCGCACCGATGGCGCGCCAGATCAAGGAGCTGGGCATCAGCGCGACGCTGATCTCCGGCGAGATGGTGAAGAGCGACAACTTCATCAAGCTGGCCGGTGACGCCGCCGAGGGCGTGATCGCCTCGCTGGCCGGCCTGCCGATCGAGCAGATGCCGGGCGGCGCCGCCTATGTGGCGAAGTACGAGAAGCGCTTCGGCGCCAAGGTCGAAACCTACTCGCCCTACGCCTACGACGGCGCGATGGCGATGTTCATGGCAATGAAGAAAGCCGACTCGGTCGACCCGGCCAAGTACCTGCCCGCACTCGCCGCCACGCAACTGCAGGGCGTCACCACATCACGACTCGGTTACGACGCCAAGGGCGACCTCAAGGAAGGCGGCATTACCGTCTACAAGGTGGTCAAGGGCAAGTGGGAAGCGATCGCGAGCATCGGCGGCAAGTGATTACCCTGTAGGCCGAACGGCGCCCGCAGTACCGTGCGCCGCTTTCGTCGCTTTGGCCGTGTCCGTTATTTGGCTGGCTTGGTTGTCAACAGTCACTAGCAACCACTCACTCAGCGGCTGACCCGCGTGGTGCCGCCGCTGGAAAGCAGGCGCACGCTATCGCCGACCTTGAAATCGTCCTGTGGTGAGGTCTGCTGCACGATCGCGATGGTGTCGCCGCGCTGCGTCTTGACGGTGATCTCCACGCCCTGCGACCGCGTCGCAGCCTCTTCCACCGACGACCCTGCGATGCCGCCCGCAACAGCGCCAAGCACCGCGGCGATATTCGAACCCTTGCCCTGCCCCACCGCGCTGCCGGCAATCCCACCGATCGCCGCACCGGCAATCGTGCCGATCGGCGTCTTGGCGCCTTCCAGCACGACCGGTTTCAGCGCAACGATCTGGCCATATTCGACCGTCTGCACACGCCGGGCCTCGTCGCGCGAGTAGCTGTCGCCGGACAAGGTGGACATGCAGCCGCTGAGCGCCACGCAAACGCTCACTGTGAACAACGTCTTCGAGTAACGAATCATCTTGATGGTCTCCGGTTCGGTTTCAGTGTGGCACGCGCTGCCGGAATTTCCACGGCAGAAACGTATCGCCGTATTTCACACACCGATTAACGCTGCAACGTGCGCCGGCGCTGACGATGCCGCATCCAGGCCTTGCGACTTTCTTCAAGCGCGAAGAGCAGCGCGGCCCCCAAAGCCAGCCAGGGCCACAGCCCCAGCGGCAGCGCAGCGGTGCCGAACAGGCTTTGCAGTGCCGGTGCGTACACGATCAGAGCGAGCAGGCCCGACACCAGCCAGTGCGCAAGGATCTTGCCTGCCACCAGCCAA
>JAJZLD010000291.1 GCA_021803785.1 Pseudomonadota bacterium
TGACGCGTGTCGCCATTCAAGCAGCCAAGCGTCAGTAAATAAGCTGGCGGCTGGCGCGAACAGCGGCAGCCCCGAGGCACACAGCGTCACCAGTACAACAATGATCGCCGGGCGCCACGCGTGGTGCTGCAAACCCGGCGCCCCCATTCGTCTGTGCTGCATTCGGTTCGTCACTCCAATTCAATCGCGGCAGCACAATTCGCTGTCAGCAGCGGATGTCCCAGATCGCCGCTGACCAACACCACCTTGGTCAGCGCATCCGCAATCGCGCAGCGCGGCGCTCGGACCGCTACGCCGCCAGCCTTGAGCGAGAGATGCCTGCCGTCGCGACCGAGCACCGCAAGCCCCGCCTGCCCATGAAACGGGCCCTGCATCGCGTAGCGCACTGAACTAGCCAGTGCCTCGTCGCAAAGCGCCAGACTCGCCCCGGCTCGCTGCCAAGCTCCAACCGCTCGCAGCGCCACACTGCGTTCGCCGAGCACCGCCAAGTCGCCCCCCGCGTTCACGCACGCATGCCGCACCCCCGCTTGCGCCAAGCGGGCCAGCGCGGCATCAACGCCCGCCCCCTTGGCGAAGCCGCCAAGATCGAGGCACACGCGGCGCCGGATGCGAATGTGGCCGGTATCAAGCCATTCCAACGCTTCACCCGCAGTACCACGCGGCACGTCGTCAGTCTCAAACAAACGCGGGCGCAAACCCAGTTCGATGAGTTGAGCGCCAAGGTTGGCGTTGAAGCAGCCCCCGGAGGCCCGCTCCACCGCAACGACCTCACGCAACAGCTCGTCCTGCCAAGGCAATAGGTCGATCTCGTCACCCACGCAGGCCCGGTTGAGGCGAGCCAGCAGACTTGTCGGCAGGAAGAACGAAAACGCAGCCTCTATCTCTGAAAGCGCCGCGAAGGCTTCGTCAAGCAAGAACGGACTTGAGGTGCTGGCCTCAATTTCAACCAGCGTTCCCATCGCCATCCGCGCCCGCCGCACCACTGCGCCGGGCGCTGTTGCATTCGCCGCATCAACCATGACAGCGACTATACCAAAGCAGGTCGAACCATATAGAATGATAACCATTCTCACTCGTATCAAAGATTTCAACTGATGCAAAGAATGTACGACTGGCCCCGCCCCCACCCATTGGCCGCCCGATACCTGCTCGCATGCGCGATGTGTGTGTCACTGCTCGGCTGCGGCGGCAGCGGAGATTCCGCGCCTGGCCCCAGTGCGCCGGGGCTACCCTCAGAAACGCTCAGCACGGTCGGGGAACTCGGGCGCCAGATCTTCCTCGACCCCTCATTGTCGGCCTCCGGCAAGATGTCCTGCGCAACCTGCCACGACCCGTCAGCCGGGCACGCGGCACCGGGGTCTGGCAGTGGCAATATCGGCACCCCCGACGGCGGCACGCAACTCGATGTACAGGGCTTCCGGAAAGCGCCGTCGCTTCGCTATTTGCGTTTCGCACCGGCATTCAACTTCGACGCCGAAGGCACGCCAAACGGTGGCTTCATGCGTGACGGCCGGTTTGGCAGTCTTGCTGAACAGGCAAGCAAACCCTTCTTCGAACCCCACGAGATGGCGCTTGCGGATAGCGCAGCGCTGGCAGCAAAGGCCCGCGTAGCACCCTGGGCAGCCGCTTTCCGCGCGCAGTTCGGCGAGTCCGTGTTTGACGACCCGGCGCGTGCGCTCGACCGCATTGCTTACGCGCTGGCGGCGTATCAGAAAGAAGACCCGGACTTTGCCCGTTTCGACAGCAAGTACGACGCCTTCCTGGCCGGCAAGACCAAGCTGAGCGACTCAGAAATGCGCGGGCTGGCGCTGTTCAACGATCCACGCAAGGGCAACTGTGCCGCATGCCACCCGGCCAGCACCCCGGCGAACGCGCCAGGGCCGTTGTTCACCGACTTCAGCTACGACAACCTTGGCGTGCCGCGCAATCCCAAAATCCGCGCGAACGCTGACCCGAACCGATTCGATCTGGGGCTTTGTGGTCCGTTCCGCGCCGACCTGACCGGGCGAACCGACCTGTGCGGTGCGTTCAAGGTGCCCACGCTGCGCAACGTTGCGCTCGGCGGGCCGTACTTCCACAACGGTCGATTTGAAACGTTGAAGGAGGTGCTGCGTTTCTACGTGCGCCGCGACACCAACCCGGAAGAGTGGTACCCGCGCCTGCCCGACGGCTCGATCGACAAGTTCGACGACCTGCCGGCGGCCTGGAAAGGCAACGTCAATACAAGCGAGGCGCCGTACAACCGCAAACCGGGCGACGCTCCCGCGCTCAATGACGCGGAGATCGACGACCTCATCGCATTTCTTAACACGCTCAACGACGGCTGGCAGCAAAAGTAAGCCCGGCCCTAAGGAGAACCCAAGATGATGAAGAAGACCGCGCTGGCCGTAGCGCTGGCGGCGGCATTCGCGAGTGCGCCTGCGTTTGCCGAGGAAGACCTGCGCGCCGAAATGCGCGCGCTGCGCGAAGAAGTGCAACGACTACGCGCCGAACTTGATGCCGTGAAGGCTGCCGCACCCGCGGCCCGCAGCGCGCAGGTAGCAACGCCTATCGCCCCAGTTCCCGCTTCCGCACAAACCTCGGTGGCATCGACCTCAACCACGCCACCTACTGGGGCCACGGTGGCTGCCGCCGCGGAGCCGGTGGAATCGGCAACACGCCTGTTCGGCTATGGCGAAATCAGCTTCAGCCGGCCGCAAGACGCCGCCCAGGCGCAGGCCACGGTCGGACGCGTGGTGCTCGGGCTCGGGCACCAATTCAACGAACGCACGAAGATCGTCACAGAGCTCGAAGTTGAAAACGCTGTCGTTTCAGCTGACGATCAGGGCGAAGTCGCGATCGAACAGGCCTACGTCGAACATCAGATCAATGATGGCCTAGCGGTCAAGGCGGGTCTTTATCTGATCCCGCTGGGCTACCTGAACGAATCGCACGAGCCGCCCAACTACTTTGGCGTTAAACGCAATTTCGTCGAGACCGCGATCATCCCGACCACCTGGCGAGAGATCGGCATTGGCCTCACCGGCAACACGGACTTCGGCCTGCGCTGGGACGCTGGCGTCACGACGGGATTCGACCTCACGAAGTGGGACGCTACCGATGCCGAAACGCTCGAATCGCCACTCGGCGCGGTCCATCAGGAAGGGCAATTCGCCAAGGCGGGCAATCTCGCGCTTTACGGTGCGCTGAACTACAACGGCCAGCCCGGGCTGAATGTTGGCGGCGGTGTATTCATCGGCGACGTCGCGCAAAAGCAACCCGATTTCGCCAGCTCGAACGCCCGACTGACTCTGGCAGAGGCGCACGCACGATGGACTCCGGGCAACTGGGATCTCAGCGCGCTGTATGCGATCGGCAGCTTCTCAAACGTCGAACAATTCAACCTGACCCAGGTCGGCAACCCATATCCGGTGCCCAAGCGCTTTGATGGCTGGTATGCACAGGCCGGCTACAAGGCTTGGTCCCACGGCGACTATGCCCTGCTGCCGTTCGTCCGCTACGAGCAATTCAATACCGCCCGCAAGTACGACGACGCCCTCGCTCAGTTCGGCTACGCAGCGCAACCGACAGAAGCCGTGGTCACCGCCGGTGCAAGCTTCAAGTTGCATCCGCAGGTGGTGCTGAAAGCGGATTACCAGTGGTTCCGTGAGAACAGCAGCCGCGACATGTTCAACCTCGGCATTGGCTTTGCGTACTGATGCAACACCGTTGGCTATTCGCCGCCCTCGCACTGACACCGGCCGCGATCGTGCTGCCAGTGCATGCGGTGGTGTACATGAGCGCCGAGCAGGCACGTGCTGCGTTGTTTCCGCAGGCAACGCGCTTCGACGAGATCGCAATTGAGCTCACGCCCGCGCAGCAGCAAGTGCTCGACCAGGCGCTCGGCGTTGCAACCAAGCCGCGGCGCGTGCAGGGCTGGACCGCGCGCGACAGCGCCGGAAAGCTGGTCGGCCAGATCCTTCTCGACGAGGTGATCGGTAAATACGAGTTGATCAGCTATGCCGTTGCGTTCGGCGCTGACGGTGCAATTCAGGCAGTAGAGGTGCTGGCGTACCGCGAATCGCATGGCCAGGAAATCCGGCTACCCGCATGGCGCAAGCAGTTCGTCGGCAAGAAGACGCTCGACGAACTTCGCTTTGGCGAGCAAATCAAGAGCATCTCGGGCGCGACCCTGTCGTGCCGCCATGTCACAGAGGGCGTGCAACGGCTGGCGATGATCCAGCGCACCGTGTTGGCGCCTCGCTAGCGCCCGCGCGGCGCGATCACCTGCTCAGCGCTTTGCTGCATCTGCCGCAAAGCGCTGTTGCCGGGCATCGCGCTTTCGCCGCAGCCAGCCTTTGAAGCCGCGCTTCTGGCGCCACTTTTCGTAGCGGAGCCAGCGTCGAACATGATCATCTTCGGCATCGGCGAGGTCATGATTACCGTGCGCCCTGAGAGCATCGGGCAGTCCC